>DASVVH010000601.1:0-8064 GCA_036386615.1 Ardenticatenaceae bacterium | reverse complement strand
GGCGCGACGCTGCACCTGCTGGGCTACGGCGATAGCGGGATGGAAGGTTCGCCCGACAACGAGAACCCCGACTCGCTGGTGCAGGCCCCGCTCGACGAGGTGGCCTGCCGGATTGTGCGGCTGATGCGCGAGGTGCGCCCGCAGGTGGTCGTGACGCATGACCCAACTGGCGGCTATTTCCACCCGGACCATATCAAGGTTTGCAAGGCGGTGAACCTCGCCTGGGAGCGCGTCAACGACCCCGCCGCCTACCCTGAACTCGGCCTGCCGCCCTGGCAGCCCACGCGCCTCTTCTGGCCCGTGTTTTCACGCAAATGGCTGCGCTGGTTCATCCGGTTTCTGCGCCTCATCCGGCAAGACCCTACGCGCTTTGGCCGCAACAAGGATATTGACATGACGCGGCTCGGCGTGCCGGACGAGGAGATACACACGCACATTGATGTCCGTCCCTATCTGGACACGAAGGGCGAGGCGGGGCGGCAGCACGCCAGCCAGCAGGGTCCGCCGACGCGAATGCCCGGCTTCTTGCAGCGCCGCCTCTTCGGCACTGAATCCTACACGCAGGCGCAGCCCGCCTCGCCCTGCGCCGCGCGCGACCTGTTCGAGGGGTTGAGGTAGACAAAAGAGAACGCTCATGGCAGATGGACCGCTGACCGCAAAAATGGCCCGCCTCCTGTCCGCATGGCTTGAGGAACACCGATTCAAGGTGCTTTGTGTCTGCGGCCATAGAGGTGAGGAGATTTTCCCAGTAGAGAGCTTGGGGCACATCGTCTCCTGGTTCGGTCCCCAATATAACCGCAACAGCCGACTTGCGCTTCTCGATATAGCAGTAATTTCAGGCACCAAAGCGCTTGCACTCGTCGAGATTGAAGAATCCTCGGACGAACCGAAGACGCTCATCGGCGATCTCTTCGCAACGCTACTGGGTGATCACGTTACCTATCGAGGACAGGACCTAGAAGTTGGAGCGTTCACGACGCTCATCGTGCTTGGGCGTAACAACAGCGGCCAAAGCGATAGCGCCGCGCTTCTGGAGCAGCATGGCAATTCGCTCTTATCTACGCTTCGCAGTGGAAATGCCTCGATTGGGCGGGTCGTCGTGGACACCTTCAGGGATGAAGGTGAGCTTGAAGCTAAATTGAAAGAGCAGATTAAAAGAGTACTACCCCACTAACCGGACCTATGCTGGCTCAGGATTTGCAGGCAGTAGTAGAATTCGGAAAAAGGAGAGAGAACATGGCTGACAAACTGCCTGAAAATCTACAGGAAATCGTGGATACGTTCCGGGAAGTGACGCCGCGTGACCGCCTGGACCTGCTGTTGGAGTTCGCGGAGAGCATGCCCGACCTCGCGCCGGAACTGGCGGCGATGCGGGACAGCATGGAACAGGTTCACGAGTGCCAGAGTCCGGTCTTCCTGCGAACGCGGCTGGAGGAGGGGCGAATCTTCTACGACCTGGATGTACCACGCGAGGCCCCGACGGTGCGTGGATTCGCCAGCATTCTGTACGAGGGGCTGAACGGTACGACGCCGGAGGCGATTGAGTCAGTGCCGCTCGACCTTTACGAGCAGTTGGGGCTGAACGAGGTTCTTTCCTCGCAGCGCGTGCGTGGCATGACGGCGCTCCTCAGCTATATGAAGCGCAGCGCGCAGCGTGTGGCTCAAGCGGCGTGAGAGGACGAAAGACGAAAGACGGAGGATGGAGGACGAAGGACGAAGGACGAAGGCAACGGCATAACGCAAAGACGCAAGGACGCAAAGGGATTTATAGAGAACAGCATACGAGGGACACGCTCGAAGCGTGCCCTCTTGGAAAAGAAGCCGCCCTTGTGAGGCGGCCTCTTGTTGTGAGCACGTTTGCCGTTCAGCAAGCAGAAACCGCCTGCACCCTCGCCTAATTTGCCTACGGTTGGTGTGCCGTTGCTGTTATGCCGTTGCCGTAAAGTCGTAAGCGGTCGTCGGTCGTCGGTCGTCGGTCGTCGGTCGTCGGTCGTCCTCACTTCAGGATGTCTCTCAGCGCGCCCTCAAGGTTGGGGAAGTGGAACTCGTAGCCCGCCTGTTGCAGGGCGTGGGGAATGGCGCGCTGCCCGTCGAGGACTAGCGTGCTCATCTCGCCCAGCACAAGCTTTATCGCAAAGGCGGGAGCTGGGAAGAGGCTGGGCCGACCCAGCACCTTTCCGGTGGTCGCGGCGAACTCCTTGTTGGTCACGGGGTTGGGCGCGGTGAGGTTGAAGGGTCCGCGCGCCTGCTCGTTCTCGATGAGGAAGCGGATGGCTCCCACCTCATCGTCAATGTGAATCCAGGGCCAATACTGCCTGCCGCTACCGAGCGGCCCACCCACGAAGAGTTTGAAGGGGAGCGCCATGAATTTCAGGGAACCTCCCTCATTCGACAGGACGATGCCCGTGCGGATGAGCGCGCGCCGCACGCCCATCTCCTCGACGGGCTGGCTCACCGCCTCCCACTCCTTCGCCAAATCGCCCAGGAAGTCGCTGCCCGGCGGGGCACCTTCGATAATCGTCTCGTCGCCGTGTGGGCCGTAGTAGCCGATGGCGGACCCCTGAATCAACACTCCGGGCTTTCGGGTCGTCTGCCGGATGGTCTCGACCACCGCGCGCGTCGAATCCACGCGGCTCTGCCGGATGCGGCGCTTGCGCTCCGCCGTCCACAGCCCGGCTTCGGGGCTGATGGTTTCGCCCGCGAGATGGACGATGGCGTCGGCACCTTCGGCCTCCTGCACCCACCCCTCGGCAGTTGTGGCGTCCCACCGCACGCGGCGCACGCTGGCGGGCAGTTGTGGCGTCGGCTTCGCGGGGTCGCGTGTGAGGGCGACGACCTCATGCCCATCTTTCGCCAGGGCGCGCGCGAGGGCGCTGCCGATGAGGCCCGTGCCGCCGGTAATAATCACTTTCATGGGACTGTTACTCCTCTATGCGCCGTCACAAACGGGGTGGGATTTCGTTTATTGTAGGTGACAAGTTCGTTCCCTGGAAGTGTCTTATGTTACTGGATGCTGTGAATGAGGAAAGGACGCGGGGAGATGTTGTGCTATGATAAGGCTCGATAACCGCGCTTGAATCAGAGGTTTCCAGGATGTCGTTCGAGGAACCAACTGCTACAAATCCCAAACGCCTGCTGCTGCTGGTGACGGCTTCCAGCTACCGGACGGGTGCCTTCACGGAGGTTGCCAGGTCATCAGGCATCGAGGTGGCGCACGGGATTGATATGCCGGAGGCGCTGGCGACCTACTACAACGTTCCCCTGGCGCTGGATTTCGCGGAGACGGAAAGCTCCGTCGCAAAGATTGTGGCGGCTGCCGAGGCGACGCCGTTTGACGCGATTCTCTCGGTGGACGATAGCGCGAGTCTGCTGGCGGCGGAGGCGAGCGTGGCGCTGGGGCTGCCGCACAACGCGCCCGCCGCCGCCGAGGCTGCCCGCAACAAGCACCGGATGCGCGAGATGTTGGAGGCGGGCGGCGTGCCCGTGCCGCGCTACCGCAAAATCGCGGCGGAGGCAGACTTCGCCGCGCTAGCCGGGGAGGTCGAATATCCGGTGGTGGTCAAGCCGTTGATGCTGTCGGGGAGCCGGGGCGTGATTCGCGCGGACAATGCTGAGGAGTTCGTCGCGGCTGCCGAGCGGCTGAGGATGCTGCTGCAACGGATGGGCGGCGCGGGCGATGGGCAGGCGATTCTCATCGAGGAGTACCTTCCCGGCGGGGAGGTGGCGCTGGAAGGGCTGCTGACGGAGGGGGAGTTGCAGGTGCTGGCCCTCTTCGACAAGCCGGACCCACTGGAAGGACCGTTCTTCGAGGAGACGATTTACGTGACGCCCTCACGCTTGGCGCGCGAGTTGCAGGAGGCGATTGCGCGCCGCACATCGGAGGCGGCGGAGGCACTGGGGCTGCGGACAGGCCCGGTTCACGCGGAATTGCGGTTCAACGAGCGGGGCGTGTGGCTCATCGAGATGGCGGGGCGCTCCATCGGCGGGTTGTGCGGCTCCATTCTGGAGTTTGGCACGGATACCTGTCTGGAAGAGGTTGTAGTGCGGCACGCTGTGGGGCTGCCCCTCCCCGACCTGACGCCGAAAGAGGGGGCGGCGGGGGTGATGATGATTCCAATTCCGAGGCGCGGCATGTTGCGGGGTGTGACGGGCGTGGAGGAGGCGGAGCAGGTGCCGCACGTCACGGGGGTGGAGATTACCGCGCCGCTACACTACCCTATCGTGCCGCTGCCCGAAGGCGAAAGTTACCTCGGCTTTATCTTTGCCCGCGCGGCAACGCCGGATGAGGTGGAGCAGGCACTACGAGAGGCGCACGCGCGGCTGGCCTTCGAGATTGAGGATGAGATTCCGGTGCTGCCGGTGTTGAGGTAGAGCTATGTCAATGCCGCGCGGCTTGTCATACAATTTCGCACTTACAGAGCAGCTACTTATCGCCATACTGGCCTTTTTTGCCCGCCAGTACTGGCCGTTACTGGCCTTTACTGGTCTCTGGCCCATCCGGCCCCTTCTCTCCTCCTCCGCCCACCCGACTTTGACACAGCCTTGGGTGTCGAAACTATGATAACTTTGGTCTCAGGCCGAAAGAGATACAATAACGCGTTGGTATTCTAGCTCAGGGTGATTGGGCGCGCGGAGACAAGCTTGTTCCCGTCCATCAAAGTGCTACAAGGATTGTGATGTACGATAGCCAGCGGACGACTAAAATCCTCATCATCTCTGCCATCGCGGGCAGTCTGCTCATGGGTCTGGTGATTACCATGATGGCAGGTGGAGGTTTGAGGGGAGCGACGCAGACGAACGTTCAGTTCAGCATCGCTACGGCCACTGCGTTGGCACTGGCTCACGCGCCCACCGCCACGCGAACCTTCGAGCCTACTCCACCGCCGCCTGTGGAGGAGTCAAGCCCCACGTCGGCCCCAGCCACCCCGACGCGCGTCGCCACCGAGCACACGACCGAGCGCACGACCCGGACGGTCACGCCGACAAGAACCCGCACAGCGACAAGAACCCGCACAGCGACTGGAACCCGCACACCAACACGCTCACCGACAACCGCGCCAGCAGGTTCGGCAACGGCGACGGGAACTCCGCCGGAGATAGCCCCCGCGCCGCCCAGCGACACAGCGGTACCCATCGTCAACTCGCCCACGTCCCAGCCCACGCTGCGGCCTTCCCCGGTGCCGCCACTCGCCACGCCTGTTCGCCCGGTGCCAACCGTAGCGCCGACGCGCACGCCCGTGCCGCCACAGCCCACCGCGCCGCTCACCACGCCGTCCTTACCGACCTCAGCCCCCGTCTCGTACTCGGCCCCTGTGCTCGTTAGTCCTGGGGATGGGGAGCCGACGGAGCTTCCGGTGACATTGCGCTGGGCCTGGGATGGCACGCTGCAAGATGACGAGTTTTTCGATGTGCGACTGTGGCGCGAAGGCGGGGCACCCGTTGGAATCGCGTGGACGAAGAGCCAGGAGTTCGTTCTCTCAAGCCCTGTCTATCAGGGATTTTACCTGTGGAGTGTGGCCGTCATTCGCGGGCAGAACGGCGAGTTGGTGGCGGAACTCAGCCCGGCGGCACCCGCGCGGCTGGTGAGTATCAGCCCCGGCGGGAACCCCGCGCCCACGACAGTGCCGCCCACTCAACCTGCGCCCACTCAACCTGCGCCACAGCCCACCGCTACAGAGCCAGCGCCAGAGCCAACGGTGGCCCCACCTTCACCGGAGCCGGAACCAACACGCCCCGAACCTGAACCTTCACCGACACGCTAGGTGAGGGCCGGACACAATGATACGGCTGAAGAGAGAGATGAAAGAAGCCCGTTTATGACACTGCGCCCAACGACGTTGAAAGTAGCGACACTTCTATTAAGCCTGGGCCTGTTCGCCCTGCTCCTCTTCAGCCAGCGAACCCTGATTGTAAAGGGGCAGGGGAACGATACGCATCTTCATCTTCCCCTTGTGCTGAAGGCTCCATTGCTCATCAACGGCAGCTTCTCGATGGGAGATTTCGGGGGCTGGAGCGTTGGCGCGACAGGCTCTGGCTACAATGCGCCGCAGGTCGTGAATGTAGGGAGTGATTACCATGCGCTGCTGGGAAACCCAGGTGCGCTGTGCAACGGTGGTGCCCCGGCGAACGGAGCCACCTGGTTTTACCAGACGTTGAGCGTGCCGAGCGGTACCAATCCTGTTCTCTCGTTCCGTTATTGGGTTCTCTCGCAGGATGACCAGCGCTTCGAGACGCTCAACGTCTACCTTCGGGACATTGAAGGGACGCCCCTGGTTCCGGTGTTGCAGGCGGGGGCACCTGAGCCAGCCACGCAATGCAATGGAACGGTGTGGGATTCAGGGTGGCAGGAGAAACAGTTCTCGCTGGCCGCTTACGAGGGGCAGACGGTGCAGTTGTACGTCGAATTGCGCTCACGGGACGACTCGGCCTACTTCAACACCTGGGCTTACGTTGACGATTTCGCCATTGTGGAGTCCGGCACGGGGGGAACGGCGACCCCTACCCCCACCGCGACAGCCACCTCGAGTGCCACCGCGACTGCCACCGCGACTGCCACTATGACATCTACTATGACAAGCACCCCGTCCGCGACAGCGACGCAGACGCCAACGCCTACCGCCACCAGAACACCGACGGCGACCTCCATGCCCGCCGTGACGATGCACGTTGGCGACCTGGACGGCTTCCCTACTGCTCTGAGTGGCCCGATGTGGGAGGCGAACGTCACCGTCCGGATTCACGACGTGAATGGGAACCCTGTGGCGAATGCGCTGGTGTTGGGTAGCTGGAGCGAAGGCTATACTGGAATTGGCTCCTGCACCACGGATGCAAGCGGGACATGCACCATCAGCACGGGCGAGACCATCCGCCGGGCCGAGGAGTCCGTGGTGTTCACGGTAAGTAATGTGGCCCGGTCAGGGTCTACCTACTCGCCCGACGACAACCACGACCCGGATGGCGAAAGCGACGGCACCACTATCAGGGTGTTCAGGTAGGCGCGTGAGGCGATGAGCGCCAAGGCTCAGTTCGCGCTGTTAGAAGTGGGGTTTTCGTCGTGGTGGAGCGAACCAGACTGGCTCGCGGTGGGTTCCGCTCAACAGAACCACGCTTCAGTGAGGCCGGGGACGACACGCTGTGGCAGGGGAGGCACCATCTCGAAGACGGTTGGCTCGCGCCCTGCCAGATTGTAGGCGAGCGCCCTGACGCGGTAGAAGGTCTGGCTGGTTGGCTCGCCACTAGCAACGGCTTCCTCGACGAGCGCGGAGACGGCCCGGTAGAGGTCATCCACGCGCGGGTCGGGGTGGGACCAGCGGTAGGTGAAGGCGGCGGCGTCTAGCTCACCGAGCCATTCGCCCGTATCGGGCTGGCCGAGGAGCGCGGAGCCGGGCGGGATGAGCAGGCGGATGGTATACTGAACGGGGTCTACCTGTTCCACCATGCCGTGCATCTCGATTTGATGCAGCATCTCGATGTAATCGTCCAGGCGCGTCCAGGGGGTGAAGGCGACGAAGGAGGCGCGCAGGGGGATGCCCGCCGCCTCGGTGAGGGCGAACGCCTCGTCAATGTCGGCGGCGGTGTGGCCTTTGTCCAGGTGGGTCAGAACGTGGTCGCTGAAGGACTCGACGGCAGAGACGATGAAGGCACAGCCGAGGCGGCGCAGTTCCGGGAGGAGGGCGCGCTGCTCAAGGATGTGCTCTATTTTGATGGTGGCGTCCCAGGTGAGGGCGGGGAACTCCTCGTGGAGGGCGCTGACGATTTTAAGGACGTGGCCCGGCCCGTTGAGGAAGTCGGGGTCGCCGAAGGTGATGTGGCGGGCACCCGCCGCCACCTGAGAGCGAATGTCGGCCAGCACCACGTCACGGGGGACGACGAAGAAGCGCCCGCCGTAGATGGGCGTTAATGGGCAATGGAGGCAGGTGTGAAGGCAGCCGCGTGTCGCCTCAACGTAGCCAGCGAGGGTGAGAGTGTCGCCCTCGCGGAAGTGGGCGTAGTGGTCGAGAGAGGGCAGGCTGGCACGCTGCGGCACGACGAAGGGAAGGCGCTCGCGGTACGGCTCCGTCTCGT
>DASVVH010000600.1:0-8173 GCA_036386615.1 Ardenticatenaceae bacterium | reverse complement strand
CGTTACTGGCCTATACTGGCCTCTGTACCCTCCCGCCCATTTCTCGCTCCCGCTCTTCCTTCCCCTCTCCGTCTTTGACACAGCCCTGGAACGCACCGGGGTACTATTGAAGTCAAGGCTAAAGCATGCAAAGATGGTGCTGTCCTGCCGGAGAGGGGGTGCATTTACATTTCCTCGCCGGAAGGCTGCCGGAACGTTGGGAAGGGAGGGGAGCACCTTCTCTTTCGCCATCCCTAGAAAGGTGTTTGAGCGATGATAGACATTCCTGTGCGTATTGACGCGAAGGGGAAGTACTACACGAAGGTGGTCAGCACTCAGACGCTGGCAATCATCATGCGGCTGAACACGGGCGAGACGGTACATGGCTACATGCACATTCGCCCGGAACATCGTTTGAGCGACATGATGAATGACGAGCAGGCTTTTATCTCGCTGACCGACGCTATTGTTTCGATGGGTGAGGAGGAGTTGTATCACACCTCCTTTCTCTGCATCAACCGGCTCGGCGTGCAGTGGGTGACTCCGGTTCAGGCAATTGGTGAGAGCCACGAAGATGACTCAGACGAGCATGAACACGAACTTGCAGACGCCGCCAATCACTAAGCCGCCCAGCAAGGGGTCCAAGCCCATCGGTCCGCCCAGAGTTGAACTGTGGGAGCCGCGAAACATCCAGGAGTCGGGGCTTCACATGGGGTTCCTCTCGGACCTGGTGTTGAAGACGGTTTACTACGCGGGCGAAATCAGCGCGAACGACATCTCCAAGGATATGGCGCTGCCTTTCGTTGGGGTGCTGGACGGAGTGCTGGAGTTTCTGAAGCGCGAGGAGTTGGTGGGCATCATCGGCTCCAAGGGCATCGGGGAGCGGGGGTACACGTACAGCATCTCGGAGAAGGGGCTGGCCCGCGCGCGCGAGGCACTGGAGAGGTCGCAGTACGTCGGCCCGGCCCCGGTGACGCTGGACAAGTACCGCGAGATGGCGATGGCGCAGGGGCTGGAGTACGTGCGCGTGTCGCCGGAGGACGTGGACAGGGCGCTTGAAGGGCTGGTCATCAACGACGAGATGCGGGAACGCGTCGGCCCCGCCGCGAATTCGGGGCGCTCACTCTTCCTGTATGGGCCACCGGGCAACGGCAAGACGACTATCGCAACAGCGATTACGAGGATGCTGGGCGGGCACATCTACGTTCCTTACGCCATCTCCATCGGAAATAGTGTCATCAAGGTGTACGACCAACTGGTCCACGAGCGCGCGGACGAGGCGACAGACGGCAGCAAGCCACTTGGCCTGAAAGACCGCCGCCCGGACAGGCGGTGGGTGCGAATCAAGCGGCCCATCGTAATGGTAGGCGGCGAGTTGACGCTGGAGACGCTGGACCTCATCTTCGACCCGATTTCCAAGACCTACGAGGCTCCGTTCCAGATGAAGGCGAATGGCGGCCTCTTCCTGATTGACGACTTTGGTCGCCAGTTGGTTAGCCCGGACGCGCTGCTCAACCGCTGGATTGTGCCGCTGGAATCGCAGATTGACTTTCTGACGCTGCAAAACGGCATGAAGCTGGAGATTCCGTTTCGGGTGCTATTGGTCATCAGCACGAACCTGAACCCGAAGCAGTTGATTGACGATGCCTTTTTGCGCCGCCTGCGCCATAAAATCGAGGTGGGCAACCCGACAGACCGCGAGTACCACGAGATTTTCCGGCGGGTATGCACGGCGCGGGGCATCGAGTACGACCAGCAGATGTTTGTCTACCTGCTCAAGGAGCATTACATCAAGCCGCAGCGCGAGTTGAAGTCGGTCCACCCGCGCGACATCCTGGACCAGATTAGTGACATCTGCACGTTCCGGGGCATCAAGCCGTACCTGTCAACGGAGTTGATTGACCAGGCGTGCGCGGCGTATTTCGTGAAATTCTGACGACCGACGACCGACGACCGCTAACGGAGAACGGCATAACGCAAGGACGCAAAGACGCAAAGGGATTTTAGAGAACGTCACAAGCCGTTATCCCATATCTCACATGTCATATCTCATATCCCGTATCCCGTATCCCGTATCCCGTACACCTGTTCCTGCCTTACTGAGGTAACGCGATGTCCCTGATTCGCCGCATACAACAGAACACACCCGAACCCTTACCGGAGCCGCGCATTCCCCCTGCCGCGCCCGCCGCTGTCGCAGTCTCGAACGGGCACCACGCGCTAGCGGAGGAGGCGGCTATCGCCTCCTTCGTGCCGGAGATGGACCAGCTTGCCGCCGAGCGGCGTCGCCAACTCCTCGACTGGATGTTGGAACGCCTGTGGGTGGACATGGACGAGGACAACACCAACAAGCCTGACGCGCAGCGCCTGCTCGCCTCGCGCTTCCAGGAGCTTTACCGCCAGAGCCACGTCACGCTCTCGCTGGAGGAGCAGAAGCTTCTCTTTCAGGAGGTAGTGGACGAGATTCTGGGCTTCGGGCCGCTGGAACAACTCATCCGCGACGACTCCATCAGCGAGATTATGGTGAACGGGCCGGAATCGGTCTTCGTGGAGCGGCAGGGAAAGCTGGTGGAGAGCGGCGTCCTCTTCCGCGATGATGCCCATGTCCAGCGCGTCATCGAGCGCATCATTCGCCCGTTGGGCCGCCACATTGACCGCAAGTGGCCCATCGTGGATGCTCGCCTGCCCGACGGCTCGCGCGTGAACGCCATCATCCCGCCCTGCGCGATTGATGGCTCCAGCATCACCATCCGCAAGTTCCCGAAGGGCCGCCTGGGGGTGGAGGACTTGATCCGCTACGGCTCGGTGACGCCGCAGATGGCCGAGTTCCTGCGGGCGTGCGTGGTGAGCCACCTGAACATCGTCGTTTCCGGCGGCACCGGCTCCGGCAAGACAACGCTGCTCAACATCCTTTCCGGTTTCATCCCGGACGGGGAGCGCATCGTCACCATCGAGGACTCCGCCGAGCTTCAGCTTCAGCAGCGGCACGTCGTGCGTCTGGAGACGAAGAACCCGGAGATTGACGGCACTGGGCGCGTTTCCATCCGCGACCTCGTGGTCAACTCGCTCCGCATGCGGCCAGACCGTATCGTGGTGGGCGAGTGCCGCTCAGGCGAGGCGCTGGACATGCTCCAGGCGATGAACACGGGTCACGACGGCTCGCTCACGACGACTCACGCGAACACCCCGCGCGACTGCATCTCGCGGTTGGAGACGCTCTGCCTGATGTCGGGCGTGGACCTGCCGCAGAAGGTGGTGCGCGAGCAGATTGCCTCCGCGATAGACCTGATTATCCAGCAGTCCCGCCTGCGCGACGGCAGCCGCAAGATTACGGCGGTTACGGAGGTGCAGGGGATGGAAGGCGACACGATTGTGATGCAGGACATCTTCCGCTTTGAGGAGAAGGGGATGGACAGCAACAACAAGGTCGTCGGGGAGTTCCGCCCTCTGGGGGTGCGTCCGCGCTTCACGCCCCGGCTGGAAGCGTCGGGATTCAACCTGCCAGCAGAGGTATTTTCGGCAAGCGGCCCGCGTCGTCTATACTAACCGCATCGAGATTGCTAGAAGGTACGCTGTTTGGAACGGCGCGGGTGCCCTCCGTGCAGGACGCCCGCCAACGACGGAACGGCAGACCGCGCACCTTCTACAGATTCCGGGTGCGGAGCGACGCAACTTCAGGCCGCCGACAGTAGACGGATTTGGGTTGCTGCTCTACCATCGCCCAGCCACCTTTCTTTACAGAAAAGGCTGTCCATGCAGCGTTTCCCTAGATTCCGTAGACCTGAGCGCATACCGCGCTTCAATGTGCCGCGTCTCGGCGTGCCGGGGGGGCTTCCCCCCTGGATGCCGGGGCGCATTCCACGCCTCGAGGAACTCGATACCCGCTCCTTGACGCTCATTATAGTTGGGGTGGCGCTGGCGCTACTGTTGACCTCGGTCCTCTTTCTTAACCTGTTCCGGCAGCAGCGTCTGGAGGCGCAGCGCAACAACTTTCTGCTTGCCGAGTGGAACGAGCAGCTTGACGCGGCGGGAACCGCCGCGCTGGAACGGCAGCGCTTGCAGGACCAACTCTCGGTGGTGCAGGCACGCTTCGCGGAAGCCTCCGGGCGGCTGCCCGGCACGGACGTGGAGGGGGCCATCCTGGAGCGGATTACCGAGGCCGCCGAGCGGAGCGGCGTCACCCTCACGGCGCTCCGGCAGCTAGGTTCTCCTTTTCAGGAAGGCTCGCTCGTCGGGTGGCGGTACGAGGTAGGCGCGGAGGGGGACCTGAACGAACTTACCGAGTTCACGACCCGCCTGGAGGAGGAGGCATTCCCCGCCGCCTACTTCATGGACCCGACGTTGAGCGCGAACCCCGACGGTAGCTACGTGCTGGTGGGCGAACTGACCGTCTACGGCAGCACCCTCAGCACCAACGCCCTGGCCGAGACGACGCCCCTCACGCCTGAGCAGTTGAGCGCGCAGTTGCGTTCCGGCGCGGCGACGGCCCTGGCGAACGGCGATTACGAGCTGGCGCTCAGCCAGCTTCTACGCCTGAAGGCACTGGAACCGGGCGCGGCGGACGTGGACGGCCTGCTCTACGACACCTACGTTGCCTACGGGGACCAGTTGCTTGCCGAGGGCAGGCCGGACCTCGCGCGGGAGCAGTACGAGAGCGCCCTTGCCCTGAACCCGAACGGGCCGGAAGCGACACGCGGGCTGCTGGAGGTGGCGCAGCTTATCACGCCGACACCGGGCGGCATCGTGACGGGTCCGAACCTGACCGCTACGGCGACGCCGGAATTCATCGAGGAGCCAGCGCCGCCGATTGATTCCACGCCGGAGATCGCACCCTCGCCCACCGAGGAGGAGTTCGTCTTCGACCCTCCGCCGACTTTCGCGCCGCCGCCCACCTCCACGCGCAGCCCGGTCCCCAGCTTTCCAAATCCGACTCAGGGGCTGCCGCCCACCGTTGCGGTGCCGCCCCAGCCACCGACGCGCACCCCCACGCCGCGCCCGCCCGCGCCTGTTCAGAACGTGACAAACACCCCCTCGCGCACGGCGGTAACCACAGGTTCCACCGCAACGCCCAGCGTCACGGGCACGCCACCCACCTCAACGCCGAGTGTGACGGGCACGCCGCCGACTCTGACACCGACCCTGACGCCGAGTGTTACAGGCACGCCACCGACAGCGACGCCGAGCGTGACGGGCACGCCACCCACGCCGACGCCTAGCCCTTCCCCGACACCGAGGCCGGGCACGCCGCCGTCTAGCACGACCGGGCCACCCACTGGCATCGCGTTCGGGCCATTGACACCCAGCTATCTGCCGAACTGTGGCTCCACGCATGTCAGGGGCACCATCCGGGACCTTGGAAATGGTGCGCCCATCAACGGCGCGTACGTTCGCGTCTGGTGGGATGGCGCGAGTTCGAATGAGTACTACTCGAAGCCTACGGGCGAGGACGCATCCAAGGGGCCGGGAGGCTACGACGTGTCGCTCTGGCCGGGGGTGCGCGCCGGAAAGTGGTACGTCGCCGTCGCCGATCCGGGGTCGGGGATGCTGTTGAGCGACGTGCAGACTGTCGAGACCGACGCTGGTCCTTGCCAGCCGGGCCAGAGCGGGCGGCAGGTCGTCGTTCAGGACTTCGCGAAGTTCGGGTCCGGCCCCGGCATCGCCCAGGCGACGCCGATACCTGGGCCGACAGCAACGGCTACGAGCAGCCCCGGAGCCTCACCGACGACCACGCGCACCCCGACAGTGACGGGTACGGTGTCGGTCACAAGCACACCGACGCGGACGAACACGCCCGCACCGTCGCCAACTGTTACGCTGACGCCGACGCCGATACCCGTCCGCTTCGAGAGGCGGCTCGACCCGGACATTCCGATACCGGATGGCACGGGCCAGCCGATCACCAGCACGCTCATGGTGGACAGTGACGTGGTTATCCGCGAACTAAGGGTTCGCCCCAACATCACCCACCCGGACATTGGCGACCTGGAAATCTATCTTATCCACCCGGATGATATAAGGCTGCTGGTTCACGCCGAGGACGAGGACCGGGGCGAGGAGGACATCCGTGACTACATCTCAATCACGGGCAGTCAACTCGCCTTGATTCAGGGCAAGTCTGTGAGGGGAGAATGGACGCTTGAAGTTACCGATACGCTTGAAGGCGAAGAGGGCACGCTGCTCGAATGGTTCTTGCAGGTGTTCCCCTGATGATGCGCTGGCCCCAGGAGCGCATCACGCTCGTGGTAGAGAGCACCGCCGTGCGATTGATGGGGGCCACGCGGGGTGTCGTTAGCCGTTGGGCCAGCGCTCCGCTCCCGCGTGGCACTATCGAGGATGGGGCAGTGGCCGACCCCGGTGCGCTGGCGCAGGTGCTGGAACGGCTCTGGGCCAACCATCCCACCGGGATGCCTCTGCCCCGCGACCGCGTGCTGCTGGCGATTCCGGGCCGCCACGTCGCCTCCCGCATGGAACCTATCGCGGGGCCGGACCTCCCCGACAGCTCGGAGATGGAACTGCGCGCGCGGCAGGCGCTCCCTCGCCCCGACGCCTACTACGCCTCGCAGTTGGTCGGAGCACCGCCGAAGCAGGGCCTCTACATCGTGGCCGCGCCGATGGCGCTGGTAGACGGCTACATCGCGGCGATAGAACTGGCGGGGCTTGGCCTGGCGGCGATAGACCTGAAACCCCTCGCGCTCATTCGCGCGGTGGGGCAGCGCTATACCATTATCGTGGATGGGGAGCACACCTTCGGCACTATCATCATCGTGGATGACGCTCTGCCCCGGCAGGTGCGCGTCTGGCCGCTCGACGCGCCGCTCCTCGCCGTGCCGGAAGAGAAGGTGATGCGCGTGGTGGAGGCGCTGCACGATGCCATCCTGCAATACAACGCGGAGTCTCTGGGCCGCGCCCTGCACCCGGCGGTTCCGGTCTTCCTGAGCGGCACCCTGGCCGACCATCCGCTCCTGCACGACGTAATACGGGAAGTACTGGGGCACCCGGTCGGGCAGGTAGTGCCCCCTTTCCAGACTCCGCCTGACATGCCACTCAGTCAGTTTCTGGCGAACATTGGCCTCGCGCAAAAACGGCTGTAAACTCTTAATAGCAGGACGGCAGACGACTGACAACCGCTAACAACGTCTAGTTCTTCATAGCCATGACAGATTTCGTAGACATCAACCTGCTGCCGCGTCCCGTGCGCCCGCGCACGATTCAGGTGGATACCCGGTGGCGCTTGCCGATGATAGTAGGGTTGGGGCTGATGACAATTGCCCTCCTGCTATTGATGGCTGCCTTCTTGCAAAAGATTCGGAATGACCGCCTTCTCGTGCGCCAGGAGGACGAACTGCAAGACCTCGGCACCCCCGTAGCGGCGTACGCCATCACGCAGGCCGAGGTCGAGGCGTTGCAGGAGCAACTCAGCACGCTCGCCAGGCAGGTGGACCAACTGGAAGGCGACGCCGAGCGGGTCGAGCGCGAGAACCCCTCGCTGGCTCCCTTCCTGCGGGCGCTGACAGGCACGCTGTTGCCACGCATGACCATCACGGGCATCGTGGAGGACGCGGACGGGCACTTCATCGTGCAGGGCCAGGCAGGCGCAAGCGCTCTGGTCACAGACTACGTGAACGCCCTGAACGAGCACCCGGACATCGGCGCAGTGACGCCGCGCTCCGTCGAGCAGTTGGGGGGCGACGCGCCGCCGGGCGCGGTGCGATGGACCCTAGAGGTAGAACGCTGACGATGGCAGCCCAGATTTTCCTGCTTGTATCGAACCACGAATGGGTGGAGGCATGCGCCGCCGCCCTTCAAAAGCTGGGGCTGGAGTACGAGGAAATCGCCTCGCTCGACGCGCTCATCGAGCGCGCGGAGCCGCCCGCCCTCGCCTTTTTGCCCTTGAAGCAGATTGGAGTGCCGGGAATCTCCCGCCTGCGGAGCGAGGCTCCCGGCGTGGACGTGGTCGCCCTCGCGGGGCGCAGCACCATCGAGGAGGCCACCGACGCGATGCGCCTCGGCGCGATTGACTACGTGCCGCGCCCGCCGGACGAGGAGCGCATCTCGCGCGCCATCCGGCGCTGGCAGGAACGCTACGCCGCCCTCTCGGAGACGGCCCGCCTCTCCGAGATTATCACACTGATGGAATTGGGCCGCACGCTGACGAGCACTCTGCGGCTGGCGGACCTCTACGAGCAGATTATCG
>DASVVH010000599.1:0-5648 GCA_036386615.1 Ardenticatenaceae bacterium | reverse complement strand
TCGGTGAAGCGGCTGTTGCCGCGGCTAATCGAGCATGTGCAGAATGGCATTCTCGATCCGAAAGCACTGATTACCCACCGCATCCCCTTGGAGGAGGTGTCGGACGCCTACCGGATTTTTTCAGCGAAGCTCGATGACTGCATCAAACCAGTGCTGCTGCCGCCTTCGGCCAGAAGCTAGAGAGGAACCGTCATGGAACAGAGACTCATAGACCCCTCGCAGGTCAAGGGGTGGGGCGTGGACGCTGATCCGAAAAACGACCCCACCTACCCGATGAAGCAGCGCAACAACGGGGAACACGCGGGCTACAGTTGGGAGCGTCCGCCCCAACAGCCGCTCACCGTCGAGGTTCTGCATTCCAACGAGCGGCCAAACGTTACCGCCACGTTCGGAACGTCAACACCGCCCTCAGGGGTGAGCGGCATGCTCCGCCGCAAGGCTTTCAACTATAGTGAATCGAGCTACGGACATTGGCTGCCGCTGATGCTGGCGGACCGCGTGGGTGTCGTGGAAGGTCTCTTAGCTGACCTCGCGCACGGCCACATTCCCAATATCGTCGGAGAATTGGGCTGGAAGGCGGAGTGGAAACACAACAGGAGAAGCCTGTTGACCTCGATTCTTGTCCGAGCGGTTCTCATAACCGCAGCCGTCGCCTACCTGCGTAGCAGGGGGGATGATTAGGCGGATGAAAGGCCGCCAGCACACCGCTTCATCGTCGAAGCGGCAGAGAGAACCTGAGCCAGGCGCTGCACTCAGTTGTATACGTAAGAGATGTTACATATTGAGCTTATAGAGTAGATGACTGGAGATTCTCAATCGGCACTGGCTCCACCGGGTCCGCAAGCTCGAACCCGAAGATGCGCGAGTAGAAGTACAACTCGCCATCCAGCGCCCGCTTGATATTCTCCGCGCGGCGAAAGCCGTGCTGCTCCCCCTCAAATGCCACGTAGGCGACGGGAACACCCTTCTCCCGTAGCGCCTCCACCATCCGCTCCGCCTGATTGGGCGGCACCACCGGGTCGTCCAGCCCCTGAAAGAAGATGGTCGGGCGGTTCAGCCGCTCCGTGAAGTTGATGGGTGAGCGCTCGTAATACAGGTCGCGCCGTGCGGGATAGGGGCCGATGAGTTGGTCGAGGTAGCGCGACTCGAACTTGTGAGTCTCCTCCGCCAGTGCCTCCGCGTCGCTAACCCCAAAGTGACTCGCCCCCGCGTGGAAGAAATCGCGGAAGGTCAGCGCACAGAGCGTTGTATACCCGCCCGCGCTGCCCCCCCGGATGGCAAGCCGCTCGCCATCCACCGCGCCCTCCCGCGTCAGATAACGCGCACCGTTCACGCAGTCGTCTACGTCCACCACGCCCCACTGGCCGTTGAGCCTCTGGCGATACGCCCGTCCGTAGCCCGTGCTGCCCCCATAATTCACGTCCAGCACGCCAAAGCCCCGGCTCGTCCAGAACTGAATCGCCAGCGAGAGGACCGACACCGTGGCCGACGTTGGCCCGCCGTGGCTGATAACCAGCAGCGGAGGCCGCTCACCCTCCGGGGCAGCATAGTCGCGGTTCTGCGGCGGGTAGAAGAAGCCGTGCGCCGTCAGTCCTTCCTCCGTTGGAAACTCGATGGCGCGCGGATTCGATAGGTAGCCCTCGTCAATCTCAAGGTCACTCGCGCGCCGCAGCACCTCCTGCTCGCCTGTCGTCAAGTCAAGCCGGACGACGCACCAGTGCGTCGTGGGCGACCCCGCCAGAAACACCGCCTTCCCCGCGCTGACTCGTATGCCTCGCATCGTCGTGTACGGCACCTCGATGACTTCGAGCGTGCCCGCCGCCGTGTCCAGCCGCGCGAGATGGTCTACCCCGTTCCGCGTGTAGATGCAGACAATATCGTTGGCCGCGGCGAAATCATAGGCCGAGAGGCCGAAGACCCACTGCGGCAGCCCGAACTCGGCCTCCATCTCATACAATGGCTCGACCTCGCCCTCGCGCCAGCGATACAGGTTCCACCACCCCGTCCGGTCTGAGACGAAGTGCAGCACCCCATCGGGCGACCACTCCGGCTGGAAGATAGACTCGTCCACGCCGCCCGCCACCCGCTCGGCATTGTGCAGCGTGCCATCCGTTGCCACCTCGGCCACCCAAAGCTCCGTGCCGTCCCAGGGCATGTTTGGGTGGTTCCACGTCAGCCACGCCGCGCGCGACCTCTCCGGGCTGAGGCGCGGCGCGGCGTAGAAATCATTGCCGGAGACCAGCACCTCGCCCGCCTCGTCGCCCTCCAGGTCCACACTCGCCAGCGTATTCACCGCCTCCTGCCCTGATGTGTGATCCTCCCGCACGCACAGGAGCCGCCCGTGCAGGCGGTCAACTATCGCATCGGCAAAGCGGAAGCCGCTCGCGCTGGTCAGCCGTTCAGGTTCCGCGCCCGGCTCCTGTCGGTAGAGTCCCTGGTCGGCGAAATTGGAGAAGTAGAGCGTACCATCCCGGACGGCATAGCTGCCACCACCATACTCGTGAACACGGGTCCGCGCATTGAAGGGGAGCGGCGTGCGCTCGACTACCCTCCCCTCCGGCGTCCATTGAACCACCACGTTCCGCCCGCCCTCCGTTGGCCGTGTCTCAATCCAGTACACATCCTCCCCGTCGAGCATGACACCGCTCAGGCTGATGCTCCCGGCGACAATCAGGTCGGAAGTCACTGGCGACTTCCACGAGCCGTAGGGCGCGACGTTCCGTTCAGCCATAACTATTCCTTCCTCATAGAGCTTTCATCCACCGTCCTCCGTCCTCCGTCCTCCGTCGTCTATTCTAGTCCTCCGCCAGCAAGACGATGTAGTCCTCTGCGGAGAATGTTACCGGCTCCGACTTGCGAGGGTTCACTCGCACTCCATAAGAAGCGGCGGCGTTGTTCGCCTCCGCCCGCAGGCGGTAGCCAATCGCCACCGCCCCGCGCCGCCTCGCCGCCTCCACCACCGTGTAGAAGTTGACGGGCTGGCCCAACTGCACGTAATCCTCGGCGGGCTTCAGGTAGAGTTCCGAGCCTTCCGGGTCGAAGAGGTCGGTAAAGACCGCCGCTAGATGCTTGTTCTCCGAAATCTGCGCCAGGATGAGGCTGATGAGCTTGTCGCTGACAATAAAGTCATCAGCGCGCACCACTTCGGCCAGTTCCCGGTTGCGAATGTCCAGCATCTCGCTCACGATGGAGAAGGGATGCCCCTTCCGCTCGGCGATATCGCGGAGGTGCAGCAGGGTGATGAGCGTCTGCGCGTCCGCCTCCTGCTCGTCGTCGCTGTGCGACGGGCTGAGAACGATAACGTGGTCGTTGGGCACCGCCAGCAACTCGTCGAGCGTGCGCCGCTCCGTCGTGTCCCCCGCCTGAAAGGTGACGGTGAGATTGCGAAGCGCGTCACAGTGCTCTCTGATTTCCAACTCGGCTTCCGGCGCGTCCGCCACCACCAGCACCTCGGAGCCGGGCGCGACGTAGTGGTCCAACTCATTGATGATGGTCGGAACGCGCTCGTTCCAACTTAGAATCAGCGTGCGCTCAGGTCTGTTCGCCCGTGCGACTGGCTCCCGGATGGCGCTAGTGTCTATTGGGGCCTCGCCGCCTGTTCGCAGCCGGATGGTGTCGTCGTCCTCAGAGATGGCGATGACCTGATCCCCCGCCGCGATGACCGTTTCCATTGGCGGGTTCAACTGCACCACCCCCTTGCGAAAGAGTCCGATGATGGCGGACTCCTCGTAGGCCAGCAGCGCCTCGCCAAAGGTTCGCCCCGTCAGCCCCGGCTCCTCCTGAAAATAAATCTCGTCGCCGCCGAAGTCCATCAACTCCTGATAGACCACCGACAGCCCCGATTGGCGGCACGTCTGAACCGTGATGCGCGCGATAAGGTCGCTGACTGGCACCAGTTGCGCCTCGTCGCGGCCTACCATCTGCGCCACTTCCATGTTCTTCCCGTCGCGGACCTCCGCGACGATGTGGTACGGTTCCTTGCGGCGTCCGGGGTTGTTCGTGAGCGCCAGAATCGTCTTGATGACGTGCGAGTCCGGGTTGCCGTTCTCCGGGCCAAGAATGATGATGGAGCGCGCGTAGTGCGGGTTGACGATTTCCAGGTCGGTCAACTCCATGGCGCTCCCCGTGCGGCAGACCACGCGCGTGCGGCCCATGTCGCCAATTCGCGTGCGGATTTCGTCCTCCATCTCCACCTTGTCCTTTTCGGCCAGAATGGCGACGGTGGCGCGGGGGCGATTCGCGTTCGCAATCACCAGTTCCGAAAGAATGGAGAAGACCTGCGGCGACCACCCCAGAATCACGGTGTGGTCCTGCTCGATGATCATAGAGCGCCCCTTCCGCAACTCGTCGAGCTTGCTCTCGACGCCCGTCGTTATGACGCCGATGAGGATGCTGACGATGAAGATGCCGCCCAGCGTGTTCACGAGCATCAGCGTCAGGAAGAGCGCGCTGCCCGTGTCGCCTCCCATTGTGCCCGCGTCCAGCGTTCGCATCAGGCTGAACCAGACAAGTTGGAAGAAGTTCAGAGGCTGCTCGCCCTCCACAGGACTCTGCCGGAAGAGGAGCACAATCAGGGAGGTAATGGAAATCAGCACCGCCGACAGGATGAACAGCCACCCTACCAGGGCGATGGTCCCCCTCGACATGACGTTATCAAAACGGTAGCGCAGACGATCCGACCGTGTAATCTCTCTCATGGCGCGTTCCTTCCGGGCATGAAAAGATACTTGCCCTCCTACAAGGCTCTATCGCCATGTGGAGGCAAGCGGCTGTTGATAAACAATTATCAAAAGAAGTTGGCAACTGTCAAGAGGGATGATTGCCTTGCCGTTACCCACTTAGAGGTAGGCAGGCTGTGGACCCTCAAGAACCAGCAAGTTCCCCACATGTCATGCTGAACGAAGTGAAGCATCCACCCAGCAACATCTCTATCTCAGAGCGTTTGCACACTACGCCCTCGCGTCAGCCCTTGCTTGTGTACCTGTAGGTTAACCTTTTGTACCAATACAATTACACAGTAACGAACCTAATCCTTAGCGTCCCCGTAGGGGGACGCCCGGCTGAAAGCCTCTAGCAGCGACTTTTGCGGAGCATCCTTTAGGGCAGTCGCTTCCCGCCAATGTCAACCTTTATCTATCTTGTCTATCAGGGGTGTCACATCATCGTTCAGTCGCTTCTTGGAGCCGCAGTAGAGGTATCGCAGGCGTGCCCTTGGGACTTACCTCGATTTATGATTTGATGTCGACCAAAACCAACCTTATACCAATTCGACATACATGGGAGTTACGCAGTTGGAACAAGCCGGGAGCGCGGGCGTCTCGCCCGCTCCGTTGCTCCGCGTCGCTCACTCTGTAGAGCGCTCCCTTTCAACGGGTAGTGGCGGGCGACTTTCAGGCATTCGTCGTTACCTCTGCCCTCAACTGCGTAACTCCTGATACAGAGGGTGCATGGGAGAAAGCGCACGGCCCCGCATGGTAACTCAATGCCCCTGAACCCCCGCAGGGGGTGGCGAAACTTGTAGATATCGTGTTGGTTGTCAAGCGGCAGTCTGCCCGTGCAAAGGGTCAAACGGTCGCCCGGACTTGAGCACACCGAAGACTAGATGCAGCAACTTCCGCATGGCCGCCCCTACAATCTGCATCGGCCGT
>DASVVH010000598.1:0-2775 GCA_036386615.1 Ardenticatenaceae bacterium | reverse complement strand
GGCCGGATTATGTGAAGGAGGGCTTACAAAAGCTTACATTGAAGGGCGATAAAGTCGGCCTCAGTTGACATAAAGCTATAACGGCGCAGGTATGTGACAAGGGGAGGGTGTGGCGTGCTGACGCTGTTGGGAGGGGTGCTGGCGGGGATTTGGCAGAAATGGAAAAACACCGGCGCGCTGCCCATCCCCTGACAGCGTCCGGTGTTTCTTCCTGTCCGGGAACCGCCGTGTGCGGGCTGCTCATCGAACTGCGCTTAGAATAAAGGGTTTGGGGCCGGGCCTCAATAGTGCAAGTTAACTATAGGCGAGGGACTTTGGTCCCGAAGGTTTATCGCGCACGGAATAGGCACTCTTGCACTTTGGCACGCCGAATCATACAATATCTCAATAATCCTGTAGGAGGCATCATGGCAATAAATGAAGATAACGAGCGGCATGATGCCCACCGAAAAAGGGTATCTATGAAGGGTAAGTGGGGTAGAGCCGGGCGCAAAACCGTTAAGGTCAACGCCTCCAAGTTGTTAACCCCCAGAGGACGCACGCAGACCACGAGCAATGCTTCGGGTGCGGTGCTACCCCCGTACCCTGGCCCGGAACTGGCTCCAGCACCCGGTAATGGAGAGCTGCAAGCAACAATGCCCTCAAAGGTTCCTGAACAGCCCAAAGAGGCAGATCTAATGCCAACCGTTAGCGAAATACTACAGGAAGTAGATAAGCACGTCGCTGCCATGCGGGAGCAAGGCGTCTCCAGAGATCAGCTTAGAGGACGCTTACGAGAGTTGCGTCACGAAATCCTCCAGGAGGCTATTGCGAACGGTACGGCTTTAGATGACGAGTGGTGTGACGACTAAGCGGCTGCGAGCCGTTCTCGATACCAATGTCATTATAAGCGCTTACAAGAGTACGCACGCAACCAGTGCATCAAGGGAAACCGTAGAGCGGTGGGAAAACGACGAGTTTACGTTGTTGATTTCCGCCGCTCTACGTGCTGAATATGCGGAGCATCTCGTAAAACAGCGGGTATCGTCCCACAGGATTGTGGAACTTCTAGCGAACTTGCAGTTGTACGCGGAATGGGTAGATGTGCCGGATAACGAAGTGCTGCGAGTGTTGCCCGACGACGCAGACGACGACCACGTATTAGCGTGTGCGCGGTTAGGGAATGCGGATTATATCCTCACCTACGACCCTCATTTCGAGCCTCTCAATTGGGAATATGAAGGCATCCCGATTGTCCGCCCTGCTCCGTTCCTGCGGGTGTTACGCGGACCTGAGCCTCTAGAGGAGTCGTAAAAGTTAAGAGAGATCTGTCCGACCCTCGCGTTTTACCTTCAGTCGCTGATAAGGTCGTATATCTCGCTAATCTGCTTGCCCGCCGCCTCCCAGGAGAAGTTGGAGCGGACGCGGGCGCGGAGGGCGTTTCCGGTGGCGCTCCACTCGTGGTCGTTTTCGAGGAGGTCTGAGAGGGCGGCTGCGAAGGAGGTGGGAGTCATCTCCGGGGCATAGCTGCCCCAGTGGCCCAGGTACTCGCGGCTGACGGGCGTGTCGAAGGCGACGGTGGGCAGGCCGACGGCCATGTAGTTCAGGAGCTTACCGCTGCCCTCGGTGGCGCTCATTTTGGGCGCGACGGCCACGTCGCCCAGGCGCAAGTGACGCGCCGCGTGGTCGTAGGGGAGGCGTCCGGTGAAGGTGGTGTGGTTGGCGATGCCCAGGTCGAGGGCCTGCTGCGCGTAGAAGTCCTCGCGCGGGAAGCCCATGACGAGGAAATGCACGTCGTCGCGGCGGGACAGAATCTGCTGCGCGGCCTGGAGCAGCAGCCCCGTGCCCTGGTACTCGGCGAGTAGACCCAGGTAGACTACCAGTTTGCGCTCCGGCGGGATGCCTAGTTCCTGCCGCAGTTGGGCGAGGTCCGGCTCGTCTTCGGGGGCGCGGGGGCGGAAGGTGTCGGTGTTCACCGAGTCCAGAACGGGGAAGACGCGCTCGCTGCTCATGCCGAAGTCGCGGATGAGCATGTCGGCGGCCTGCGTGGTGCTGGTGATAATCGCGCCGGGGAGGCGGTTGATGGTGCTTTCGACCCAGTGCATGAAGCGGTAGCGCTTGCCGCCGGGCCGCAGCCAGCCGTGATCGAGCATCTCGCTGGTGAGCGACCCCTGCAAATCGAAGAGGAGCGGGCGCGGGCCGAAGAGACTGAGCGTTTTGCCAATCAGCGCGCCCTCGTGCAGGTGGGCGTGAATCACGTCGGGCGGGCGGGCCAGCCGCTCGTGAAGCGCCGTGAGGGCGAGCATGGCGTCCAGGTAGACCTTGTGGCGGCTGGAGCCGACGATGACGCGATAGTTGAAGGGAACGCCGGGGCCGCGCCGGACTGTCAGCCCGTCAACGTCGCGCCCGTTGGGGTAGGCAAGGATACGCAGCCTGTGGCCCAGCGCCTGCAAGGAGCGCGTCTCTTCCAGGATGCGGACGTGGCAGCCGTAGTCGGCAAAGAACATCGTCGGGGCGAGCATCAGCACGTCACGCGTGGTGACGGGTCGCTCTCCGGCGGGCGAAAGCTCAGGCGCGGCGGCGTTGCCAGTCTGTGTTTGGAGGATTCGCTGGTGTTCCACCATGAAAAAGTCCCCTTCAGGCTCCCAAACAGGCGGATTATAGACCTGCTACGGGAAGAAATCAAACTGGGGGCAGGATAGAACAAGCGTTATTTGAAACGGCAGGAGGCGACTCGAACCATTTCGGCTATTTGTACGGATAGACAAGGTTGGCATAGAGGTTGGCCCAAGCACG
>DASVVH010000597.1:0-9107 GCA_036386615.1 Ardenticatenaceae bacterium | reverse complement strand
CTCTAGCCTCCACATCTGGCCGTTAGCGGTCGTCAGTCGTCAGTCGTCGGTCGTCATCTAAGGAACTTCGCCCATGAACGCAACTGTACAGGCCGCCGTCTTCATCATCGGGTTCGTGGGGATTCTGCTGCTGTTTATTCGCAGCATCATCCTGGCGCACCGGCGATGGAGCGGGCATATCTCCGCGCGCACGTACAACGCCGTAGAAGCCTTCATCATTGGCGGCATCGCCTTCGGCATCGTGGGCATGTTCCAGCCCTGGACGATGGCGCTCTACCGCATCGGCTTCTTTGCCCTGTTGTTCTCGACCCTCGCCTTCATCGTCTGGAGCCACATCACGCCCGCGAGCGTGATTGCCGACGAGAGTGCTTACACCGACGGTCCCGTCTCCGTTTCTGACATCGAGAGGAGGCAGTTAGATGAGCTTACCTGATTTGCGCGCGCAGGCCACCCGGCGCACGCCGGACGAGATGGTCGCGCACCTGCAAAGCTTTGAGTTGGACCTGAAATTCTCCGGTGGCATCTGGTTTTTCTCGCCGCCCAGCAGCCGCTTCCACGCCAAGTACCTGCCCGACATCTCCATCGAGGAGCGGCTGGACATCGCCGCCGGGCTGCGCGAGCACGGCATGGTCGGAATGGAGGCGCACTACCCGAACGAAATCAACGACGAGAACGTGGAACTGTGGCGGCAGTTCACGCGGGACACGGGCATCAAGCTCATCACGGTTATCCCGCTTCTCTTCTGGGACGAACAATTCGAGTGGGGGTCGCTCTCCAACCCACTGGAGGGGCCGCGCCGGGCCGCTATCGAGCGGACGCGCCGCGCGCTGGAACTGAACGTCGAGTTCGATACCGACTTCGCGGTGGTGTGGCCGGGCATTGATGGTTACGAGAACGGCTTTGGCCTCGATTACACCGCCATGCGGGACCGCTTCGCCAGCGGCCTAGCGGAGGCGATGGACGCGGTGCCGGGCGTTCGCATCGCCTTCGAGCCGAAACCCTACGAGCCGCGCGGCCGCATCCTCTACGGCACGACGCCGGAGGGGATGCTGCTGGCGCACAAGGTCGAGGGGATGTTGAAGAACGAGCAGAACCGCCGCCTGCTGGACGAGGGGCACTCGCTCGTCGGCCTGAACCCGGAGGTCGGGCACGTCCTGATGGGCTACGAAGACCTCGCCTACGCCTACAGTTGGCCGCTCTCGGAGGCCAGACTGGCGCACACCCATTGGAACAGCCAGCCGCTCGGCAACTACGACCAGGATTTGAACGTGGGCGCTATCTCGCCGGAATTGACCGAGGCGCTGCTATACACGCTGAAGATGTACGGCTATCAGGGTTACTTCGGGCTGGACATCAACCCGGAGCGGATGCCCGTCCAGACGGCAATGCAGATTAGCATGGACGCGATTCGTTCCTACAATGACCGCGTGAACGAGATGGACCACGAGGCGATTGTGTACGCGCACGGGCACCCGGACCAGGCGCGCGGCTGGCTGGAAGCATATCTGGTTCGCGCCCGCGCGCCGCACCCGGAGCGCCTCTCACCGCTTCCATCACCCAGGTCCAACGGTTGAAGCTCGCATCATGGCTACCTATCTGCTCGGCATTGACGTTGGCACCTCCGGCATCAAGGCGCTCCTCATCAACGAGGGGGGCGCGGTCCACGCGCGGGCGACCTCCGATGAGTACGAGTTCCGCACGCCGCACCCGCTCTGGGCGGAGCAGGACCCCGCCGACTGGTGGAAGGCCGCCGTCGAGAGCATCCGCCGCGTGCTTGCGGAAGGGAACGTTCAGCCGAGCCAGATAGCCGCCATTGGGCTGACGGGGCAGATGCACGGCCTCGTGCTGCTGGACGCGGCGGGCGAGGTGCTGAGGCCGTGCATCATGTGGAACGACCAGCGCACGGCCAAGCAGTGTGCCGCCATCACGGAGCGCGTGGGTGCCGAGCGGGTGGTGCAACTGACGGGCAACCCCGTGCTGCCGGGCTTCACCGCGCCGAAAATCGCGTGGGTGCGGGAGCACGAGCCGGAGGTCTACGGGCGCGCGGCACACGTTCTGCTGCCAAAAGATTACCTGCGCTATCGCCTCACGGGCGACTTCTTCAGCGAGGTGTCGGACTCGTCGGGCACATCGTTGTTCGACGTGGGGGCACGGCGCTGGTCGGACGAGATGGTGGAGGCGCTGGACATCCCGCGCGAGTGGCTGCCGGAGGTGACGGAATCCCCGGTTGCCAGCACGCGAGTGAGCGCGGAGGCGGCTCAGGCGACGGGGCTGCTGGAAGGGACGCCCATCGTCGGCGGGGGTGGCGACCAGGCGGCGACGGCGGTGGGCATGGGCATCGTCGCGGAGGGGCTGGTCTCCGCCGCGCTGGGCACGTCGGGTGTGGTCTTCGCCGCCTCGGAGCGCTATCGGGTGGAGCCGCGGGGACGGCTTCACGCCTTCTGCCACGCGGTTCCGGGCATGTGGCACCTGATGGGGGTGATGCTCTCGGCGGCGGGGAGCTTCCGGTGGTACCGGGACGCGCTGGGCGAGGCGCAGCAGGCGGAGGCGCGCGAGGCCGGGCGCGACGTGTACGACCTGCTGACCGAAACGGCAGCCGAGGCTCCGGCAGGGTGCGAAGGGCTGATTTTCCTCCCGTACCTGACGGGGGAGCGGACGCCGTACCCGGACCCGAACGCGCGCGGTGTCTTCTTCGGGCTGACACTGCGGCACGGCAGGGCGCACCTGACGCGCGCGGTGCTGGAGGGCGTGACCTATGGGCTGCGCGACTCGCTGGAAATCATGCGCGACCTGGGGCTGACGTTCGAGCAGGTGCGCGCCTCCGGCGGCGGTGCGCGGAGCCAACTGTGGCTGCAAATCCTGGCTGACACGTTCGACACGGAGATTGTGACGGTGAACGCGACGGAGGGCGCGGCCTACGGCGCGGCGCTGCTGGCGGCGGTGGGCGCTGGCATCTACCCAACGGTGCAGGAGGCGAGCGCGGCGGCGCTCCAGGTGACGGGGCGGACGAGGCCCGGCGCTGCCGTAGCGGTCTACGAGGACTTCTATCCGCGCTACCGCGCGCTCTACCCCGCACTCAAGGGCGAGTTCGAGGCGCTGGCGGAGGTCGTTAGCAGGCATGTTAGATGAGTGATATACTACCTAGTAGCTATTTACCATCATACTGGCCTTTATCAGTCGCCAGTACTGGCCGTTACTGGCCTATACTGGCCGATACTGCTCAGGGTTCGTCACAGCAGGTAAACGGAACGTAGGAGATGAGCGATGTTGACTCGAAGCCAGGCAAAGGAGGCGCAGGAGCGCGCCGCCGAGATGCTGAAAAACGTGGGTATCGTGCTGACGCCCGAAGAGCGCCAGAATGTGGAAATCGCGGAGTTCGGGCTTAACGATTTGGAGCGGACCGGGCTGGAGTTGGTAGTCTACGTGAATACGGACCGCTACTGCGCGAAGGAGTTGGTGCTGTTTCCGCGCCAGACGTGCCCGGAGCATCGCCACCCGCCCGTAGGCGACGACCCCGGCAAGATGGAGACGTTCCGGTGCCGCTGGGGCAAGGTGTGGCTCTACGTTGAGGGGGAGGCAGCGGGCGAGGTTCAGGGGCGCGTGCCGGAGGGGAGCGAGGCACACTACACGGTGTTCAACGAAATCGAGTTGAATCCTGGGGAGCAGTATACGATTCCGCCGAACACGCTTCACTGGTTCCAGGCGGGCGACGAGGGGGCGATTGTTTCAGAGTTTTCGAGTACGAGCCGTGACGAGTTCGACATCTTCATGGACCCGCGCATCCAGCGTATTCCGCAGATTGTCGAGGAATAGCGTGGCAACGGAGGAACGGATTTCTCACCACAAAGACACAAAGGACACAGAGAACGGCCACAGAGAGATGGTTTTCTTGGTCGTTTCAGGAAAGTCCCTTTGCGCCCTTGCGTCTTAGCGCCTTTGCGTTATGCCGTTCTAAAGGAGAAGTCTATGAGATTGTATGGGCGGGAGTGGACGCGGCGGGAGTTGGAGGCACGGGTCGGGCGGCTGGAACAGGTTGGCGGCGCGCGGCGCTTCGCGTGGACGGAGGGGCCGGAGGCGGGCACGGAGATGATTCAGGTCCGCACGGGGGCGGGGCTGACCTATTACGTGTCGCCGTCGCGGGGGATGGACATCTCGCTGGCGGAGTTCGGGGGGGTGCCGCTGAGTTGGCAGTCGCCGAACGGGGAGGTTCACCCCGCCTATTACGACGCGAGGGGTGTGGAGTGGCTTCGTACGGCGGTGGGTGGGCTGCTGATGACGTGCGGACTGGCGCAGGTGGGGTCTCCGAACGTGGACGAGGGGGAGGAGCTTGGGCAGCATGGGCGGGTGCATCACCTTCAGGCGCGGCACGTCTCGGCGCAAGGGGAGTGGATGGGGGATAACTACGAGATGCGGCTGTCGGGCATGGTGGAGGAGGGACGCATCTTTGGGGAGGCTTTGCGGCTGACGCGGACGATTCGGAGCCGCCTGGGCGAGAATTCAATAGCTATCAATGATGTGGTGGAGAACGTTGGGTTCAACGAGACGCCGCACATGATTTTGTATCATTTCAATTTCGGCTTCCCGCTCATGATGGAAGGGACGGAGGTTGAGTTTCCGTCCGGGGAGGTGGTGGTGCGGGACGAGGGGACGCCTGTCGAGGGGTATGACCGCTGGCAGGGGCCGGAAGCGGGCTACGAGGAGCGGGTGTACTACCACGAGGGTTTGCACAACGAGTCGGCAACGAGCCGGGAGCCTGACCGGGCGAGTGTGGTGATTCGGAACCCGCGCTTTCCGGTGGCGGGCGGTTCGAGCGAGGTGCCCCTGACTGTGCGGCTAACGTGGGAGACGCGGAACCTGCCGCGCCTCGTGCAGTGGAAGATGCCGGGCGCGGGGGTTCATGTGTTGGGCATAGAGCCAGCGAACTGCTACGTGGAGGGGCGGGCGGCGGAGCGCGAACGCGGCACGCTGGTGATGCTGCAACCGGGCGAATCGCGCAGTTACAATCTTAGCCTGGAGATAGAGACTCAACCGAGATGATGAATGACGAGCGGCGTCCCATCCGCGTCATCAATGCCGTCGCGCCGATTCGCGTGTGCGACAACGGCGGGTGGACGGATACGTGGTTCGCGGAGCAGGGGAAGATTTTCAACATCGGCGTCTATCCCTACGCGGAGGTGCAGATCGAGGTCTACCCTGACGAGGGGCAGGAGGACCGCGTAACGATTTACGCGGAAAACTACGGTGAGCGCTACGCGATGCGGCCAGAGCAGACCGGGTGGGGACAGCACCCGCTACTTGAAGCGGCCATCCACCGGATGAAGGTGCCGGACAATCTGGCCTTCGAGGTGACGATTTACTCGGAGGCTCCGGTGGGCGCTTCAACGGGCACATCGGCGGCGGTGGCGGTGGCGCTGGTGGGCGGACTGGACTGTCTCACGCCGGGCCGCCTGACGCCACACGAGGTCGCCTACGCGGCGCAGGCTATTGAAGTCGAAATGCTGAAGCAGCAGTGCGGCATTCAGGACCAGCTTTGCTCGGCTTATGGGGGTATCAACTATATCGAGATGTTCCGCTATCCGCATGCGACGGTCTCCCAAATCGAGGTGCCGAACCCCATCTGGTGGGAGTTGGAGCGGCGGCTGGCGTTGGTCTACCTGGGCAACTCGCACAACTCGTCGCAGGTTCACGAGATGGTGATTCGGGAGTTGGAGGATGCCGGGCCGGAAGCTCCCGCGCTGGTGGACCTGCGGGCGACGGCAGAACCGTCGCGCGACGCGGTGTACACGGGCGATTTCGCCGAGCTGGGTCGGGCGATGACTGAGAATACGGAGGCACAGCGCCGCCTGAACCCGCGCCTCGTCAGCGCCGAGGCGGAACGGGTGTGGGAGATTGCGCGGGCGCACGGCGCGATGGGCTGGAAGGTGAACGGCGCGGGCGGCGAGGGTGGCTCGGTGACGCTGCTGTGCGGGCCGCGCTCGTCGGCGAAGCGCGCGATGATTCGGGAGATTGAAGAGGAGAACGCGCTCTTCAAGAACATTCCCGTCTATCTGAGCCGTCACGGGCTGCGAATCTGGGAGCAGTAACAGACTCGAAGAGTGGACTCTGAAGGTTTCCAAACCCCTGGAGTCTTAATAAGGAGCAAGGTATGGAGAAATACGGATACCGATTCTCGTTCGGACCCTGGAACATTCACGAGGGGGCGGACCCGTTTGGCCCGACGGTGCGCCCGACGCGCAGCTTCGCGGAGAAGCTGGCGGTCTACAAGGAGTTGGGCTTTGACGCGGTGCAGTTCCACGACGACGACGCCGTGCCGGAGGTAGACAACCTGTCGCCCTCGCAGATTGGGGAGCAGGCGCGCGAGATGAAGCAGATGCTTCAGGACGAGGGGTTGGTGGCGGAGTTCGTCGCGCCCCGGCTGTGGGAGGACGCGCGCACGGTGGACGGTGCGTTCACCTCGAACGACCCGGCGGTGCGCCAGTATGCTATCGAGCGGGCGAAGAAGACGGCGGACATCTGCGGCGAGATGGGCACAAACCTGATGGTGGTCTGGTACGCCCGCGAAGGGACCTATCTGCGGGAATCGAAAGACGCGGTGCGGGCCACGCACCAGCTTCTGGAGTCCATCAATGCCCTGTTGGAGTACGACCCGGAGCTTCGCATCGCGGTGGAGCCAAAGCCTAACGAGCCGATGGACCTCTCGTTCATCCCGACGATGGGGCACGGGCTGGCGCTGGGCATGATGGCGAGCGACCCCAGCCGCGTGGGCGTGCTGATGGAGTCGGCGCACTCCATTCTGGCGGGGCTGGACCCCTCGGAGGAGATAGCGTTCGCGCTGGCGTGGGACAAGCTGTGGAGCGTTCACCTGAACGACCAGAATGGCCTCAAGTTCGACCAGGACCGCTCGTTTGGGTCGGTGGACCTGCGGCGCGCCTTCAATCAGGTGCGGGTGCTGGACGAGAACCGCTTCTGGGAGAAGGGGATGGTGGGGCTGGACGTGAAGGCGATTCGCACGCAGCCCGCCGAGCTTGCGACGAAGCACCTGCGGAACAGCCTTCACGTTTTCCTGCGGCTGGTGGAGCTGTCGCGCTCGCTGGACCGAGAGCAGGTGAACGAACTGCGCGAGGCGCGGGATTACGAGGAGTTGGACTGGCTCATCCTGACGCACCTGATGGGCAAGGAATAAGACGGCGGGTGATAGCAGCGATAGGAACTACGCATGAGAGCAGGCATTCAAAGTGAAATGATTCGCAGCGAGTTGGAGGACGTGGTGGGCCATGACCACATCTCCATCGCTGAGACGGACAAGCTCATCTACTCGACTGACTGGTCGTGGATGCCGCAGATGTGGCTGGACCGGGGCGAGGCGCTCTCCACGCCGGATTACATCGTCCACCCCGGCACGGTGGAAGAGATTTCGGCCATCATGAAGATTGCCAACACCTTCCGCATCCCGGTTATTCCCTGGGGCGGGGGGTCGGGCACGCAGGGCGGGGCGCTGCCCATCTACGGCGGCATCATGATGGACCTGAAGCGGCTGAACCGGCTCATCGAGATTGATGAGAAGTCGCTGACGGTCACGGCGCAGGCGGGCATCAACGGGACGCAGTTGGAGTGGGCGCTGAACGAGCGCGGGCTGACGCTGCCGCACTACCCGGCCTCGGCCAACTGCGCCACGCTGGGTGGCTACCTCGCGCCGCGCGGCTCCGGCACGATTAGCACCAAGTACGGCAAGGCGGAAGACCTGCTGATGTCCATGCAGATTGTGCTGCCGAATGGAGACATCATCCGCACGCCCCCCGTGCCGAACCACGCCTCCGGCCCCGACTGGCAGCGCCTCTTCCTCGGCTCCGAGGGAGTGTTCGGCATCATCACCGAGGCGACGATGCAGGTGGACTACCTGCCGGAAGTGCGCCTCCTGCGCGCGCTGCTTTTCGACAACCTCTCGAACGGGTTGGAGGCGGGGCGGCAGATGATGACGCGGCGGCTCAACCCGATGGTGATTCGCCTTTACGACCCGGCTTCAACGCGCTCGGTGGTGAAGCGGACGCTGGGCTATGACTACGAGGGCGGCTACATGGTCGTCGGCTTCGACGGCGACGAAGACCTCGCCACGCTGCAAGAGAAGAAGGCTCAGGAAATCTGGGAGAAGCTCGGCGCGCAGGATTTGGGGCGCGAGCCGGGCGAGCGTTGGTGGGAGCACCGCTACGATTTCTACTTCCCGCCGCACAGCCTGGGGCTGCCCTGGATGTACGGCACGACGGAAACCGTGACGACCTTCGACAAGCTGGAAACGCTCTATTGGGCGAAGAAGCAGGTTGTCGAGGAGACTTACGCGGAGCACAAAATCAACTACATAGGCCACTTCTCGCACTGGTTTCACTGGGGCGCGAGCCTCTATGACCGCTTCATCATCGAGGAGCCGCCGCAAGACGCCCGCGAGGCGCTTCGCCTGCACAATCAGGTGTGGACGACGGCGGTCAGGGCCTCGCTGGAACACGGGGGCATGGTCAACGAGCATCACGGCGTCGGGCTGAAGCTGGCGCGGTACATGCGGCTGCAATATGGCGCGGCGTGGCCCCTGCTCGAATCCATCAAGAAGGCGATTGACCCCAACGGGATTATGAATCCGGGCAAGGTTGGGTTCGGGGTGTGAGAGCCGAAAGGATGAATGGCGAAGGATGAATGCAGGATAACAAGGTATGAAGATAGAGAACCCGATCCTCGTGACGGACAACTGTCGCTACTCGCTGATGTGCCGCCAGGTCTGCCCGGTGCATCACATCACCAAGCTTGAGACGTTAAGCCCGCACGGCTGGGCGTTGACCGTCGCCTCCGTCCGGCGCGGCCTGCTCGAATGGAACGCGGAGACGGTGGACGTGCTCTACAAGTGCGCGGACTGTGGCGACTGCCGCGCGAACTGCGCCACCGACCAGCCACTCCCGACGGCCATCGCCGCCGCCCGCGAGTGGGTCGTGAGCCTCGACCTCGCGCCGCCTGCCGTCTACGAGTTGGATGCGGCGCTGCGGCAGTGGGGCAACCCCTACGAGCAGCAGGAGCCGCAAGCCGTGCAGGGTCAGGGCGAAGTGGCGCTCTTCGTCGGTGATGCC
>DASVVH010000596.1:0-7193 GCA_036386615.1 Ardenticatenaceae bacterium | reverse complement strand
AAATCTCAGGGCAGACTATTAAGTACCTCTTCGTATCTCTTCGCCTGCTCCTCAGATAATTCCCCATTCAACTGGACAACCAGGGGACCGCGCCGGTAGGCCCAAGACGAGAAGGCAGGGCTTGATTCCGCAACGGCTTCGTAGTAAGTCATCACGCGCTCTGCTTGCTCTTCACTTTCAAAGAGCATGGCCCGTCCGCCGCAATCTTCGCAAACTGAGGGCAACAGGAAATACAACCCCTCCTCAGCCATCGGCACTAAACCATAGTCTTCTGCGGCCATCTCGCGCACATCTTCGGCTTCAAGCCCAGCCACCTCAAAAGCGGCTACCACATCCTGCGCTGTTAGCGGCTGCCCGGCGTCTGGGCCACCGCCACAACCTACCAGCACCAGCACCAGAGTTAGCAACAGTGACCGCCTCATAACTACCCCCAGTACATTTGTTACGGATTGTTCACCTAACATTGACGCCGAACGGGTTTTCCAGTATACTGGCCTCTATTCATCCACATGAATAGAGGCTCTGCTTAGTTGCACGATTGGAACATCGCTTTAACGAGTCAATAATCTAATTATACAACCCTGGTACGTCGGCGCAAAGACCCGCTTGAGCAACAACACCCCTGTCGCAGGAATCGAGTATTCTATCCCTGTGAATGGCAGCTATTGAAGCAGAGCAATACTAGGAAGGTCCGACCATGAACTCAGAGATGGTGCGCGCGGCGACCTACATCTTCGCGCCCTATGACACCGTGTGGACCGCCGTCACCCGCCCCGACCAGCAGGGCGAGTGGTACGTCGCCCCCTGCCTCGATTTCGGCTGGGAGCCGGGCGAGCGCGTCGCCTGGGGCAAACTGGGCAAGCCCGTCATCGAGGGCACCCTCACCGAGTGGAACCCCGCCACCCGCTTCGCTCACACCTTCAGCTTCACCAACCTCGACGAGCCGGAAAGCCTAGTTGAGTGGGACGTGACCGCCTGCGGCGAGGTCGTCTGGATAGAAGTCAAGCACTACTTCGACGAGGACGCGCCCCAAACCCAGGCCATCATCACCGATGGCTGGACCCTCGTCCTCGCCCGCCTCAAGACCCTCCTCGAAACGGGCCGCCCCATGCCCTGGCCCGATTGGGAGGAAGAGGAGGCGCTGGAATAGCCAAAGTCCTTGACATCGAAAATTCCAATGTACACAAATGCCGACAATTTTCTCGACAACGGGCCTCCGCTCAGACTAACGTGAAACTTTACGCCGCCGGGCGGCGTATTAGGGGGAGAGGGAGAGGGCGGGACGTGAGACAAATAATGCTGCCTCAACGCCAGGGTCTGCACAACAGGCCACATCTCACATCCCGCATCTCACATCCCGTATCCCGCATCTCGTGAAAGGAACCCCGTCATGACGGATACCCTGCCAGTCCGGCACCGCCTGCCGCAAATCTCGCCCCGTGCCTACGAGCACCCCGCCGACCGCGCCGCCACCGCCGCGCTCCGCTCCATCCCCATGCTCGACACCGTCATCCGCAAGCTGACCGAGCTACAGTACGAGCGCGCCTTCCGCCAGATTTACCTGGCGAACTCCGTCAAACTCGGCCCGGACCAGCTTCCCAACATCTGGAATAGCTACCTCCGCGTCCTCGACACTCTCGACATGCCGGAGCAGTACGAGCTTTACATCACCCAGACGCCCATCGCCAACGCCATGACCATCGGGGCCGACAAGCCCATCATCGTCCTCAACAGCGGCCTCGTCTCCCTGCTCGACGAGAGCCAGATACAGGCCGTCCTCGCCCACGAGGTCGGGCACATCCTCTCCGAGCACGTCCTATACCGCACCGCGCTCCTGATTCTGCTCCTCCTCGGCGGGGCGGCGGGTCTGCCAATCTTCGCCGGGCTGCCGCTCATCGCCGTCCGGCTAGCCCTCCTCGAATGGTATCGCGCGGCGGAACTGAGCGCTGACCGCGCCGCCACCCTTGTCGTGCGCGACCCGCTCATCTACTGCCGCACCATGATGAACCTCGCGGGCGGCTCCACCTCCCAGCACCTCAACCTTGACGCCTTCATCAAGCAGGCGCAGGACTACGACGCCAACGAGGATAAGATGGACCGGGGCCTTCGCTTCTTCCTGGAGCTTGGCGCGAACCATCCCTTCCCCGTGCGCCGCGTCTCCGAGCTGATGAAGTGGGTCCAGGGCGGCGACTTCGACCGCATCATCCGGGGCGACTACCCCAAGCGCGGCGACACCGTAGACCCGCGCCAGGACTTCAACGCGGGCTACGACTTCTACACCGACCGCTTCCAGACCATCATCAACGAGGCGGGCACCTCCGCCCGCGACTTCGGGCAGCAGGTGAACGACTGGCTGCGCGGCAACGCCGCCCGCGACAAAGAGACCGCCTGACCAAACCTCGACCATTCCCCTGCGGTCGGCTTGGTTGGCCCTGACCGCAACCCTCTCTCGCAAGTCCCCTCCGCCCCCAAAACGGAGGGGACTTTGCTTCAGGGCTGTGTCAACGCAGCACGACTTGTGATATAGGCAACAACTATATAGCAGCTATCTAGCACCATACTGGCCGCTTATCGCTCGCCAGTACTGGCCGTTACTGGCCTCTACTGGCCTCTGTGCCCTCCGGCCCTTTTCTCGCTCCCTCTCCTCCTTCCCCTCTCCCCTTCGACACAGCCCTGGACTTTGCTTGTCCCTCCGTTGGCCTAAACAGTGCCGCAGGCTATACTCGTCCGCACCACCTAAGAGGGCCATAAATGCGTACTGAGATAGCAGGTAAGACCATCATCGTCACCGGGGCCAGCGAGGGCATCGGCGCGGCGACAGCGCGTGCCCTGGCCGCGCGCGGCGCGAACCTCGTGCTGGCGGCGCGGTCACGCGAGAGGTTGGAGGCACTGGTGGAGGAGCTAGCGGCCCTCTCCGGTGAGCGGCTGGCCGTGCCCACCGATGTCAGCATTGCCGAGCAGCGTGAGCGGCTGATTGCCACGACGATGAGCCGCTTTGGGCGCGTGGATGTGCTGGTGAACAACGCGGGCGTTGGCCTCGACTCGCCCGTCGAGGAGAGCACACCGGACGAGGCACGCTACCTCTTCGAGGTCAACTTCTTCGCTGCCCTGCACCTGACGCAGTTGGTGCTTCCCATTATGCGGGGGCAGGGCGGCGGGCAAATCGTGCAGGTGTCGAGCATTGTGGGGATGCGCGCCACGCCGAACCTCGGCATCTACTGCGCGACCAAGTACGCGCTGAATGGCCTCTCCGACGCCCTGCGGACGGAACTTGTCGGGACGAACATCCAGGTGACGAGCATCTACCCCGGCGTGACGGCGACACGATTCGTCCCCAACCAGATTCGCACCCCCCGCCAGAAGGCGCGGGACCGCATCGCCGTGCCGCCGGAGTGGGTCGCCCGCGCGATCGTGCGGAGCATCGAGAAGCGGCGACGCGCCGCCTACGTAACGTGGGCCGACTTCCTCGCCGTGAATCTGGCGCGGCTGCTGCCGGGTCTGGCTGAGTGGGCGCTGGGCTATGGCTTCCAGTGGCGGCGCGGACTAGGGCGCGGCACGGCACAACAGATGAGCGAGCCAGAGCGTTGAGGGCACGGCGGACGCTACTCCAACGGTTCTTCGGGCTGCTCTATACACGGCTGGCGTGGGGCTATGACGTGGTGGCGTGGCTGGCGAGCGCGGGGCAGTGGTATCGCTGGGTGGAGGCGTCGCTGCCCTTCGTGGAGGTGGGGCCAGTGCTGGAGGTCGGCTGCGGGCGGGGAAGGCTGCTGCGGCCCCTCGCAGAACGAGGGCATCAGGTCACGGGCGTGGACTACTCCGGGGAGATGGCGCGTTACGCGGCTCAGGAGAGCGGCCAACCCATCGTCCAGGGTGACGGGCGAGCGCTGCCGTTCGGGGATGGACAGTTCGCTACGCTGGTCACGACGTTCCCCGCACCCTACGTGCTGGAAGGCGAGACGCAGCGCGAGTTCGCGCGGGTGGTGCGGCCCGGTGGCCTGTGGCTGTGGGTGGACGCGCCCGCACTCGCCCCCACCGCCTCAACGGCCCTTGCGCGGCTGTTGGCGCGGGCGGCCCAGGGAAGAGCCAGCGACGACGAAGTGACCCACTACCTGAGCCGGGACCGGAGCGACGGCCTCTGGTCGGTCAGCGTTGAGCGAGTGAGCGTCGGGCCAACGACGGTAGCGGTGCGAGTCGCGCGGAGGACGGTAGATGACGGACGGTAGACCGTAGAAACCCCTACCGCCCCTGGCCTAGCTCCTCGCGCAGGAGGGCTTCTTCTTCGGTGAGGCGGGCGGCGCGGGAGCGCAGCGACCAGCCGTAGCCGAGGACGGGCACCCAGAAGGCGAGAAGGCCCAGAATCAGGTAGAAGCCGTTGTCGGACCAATCAGGCATCGCGAGCCTCCACGAGCGGCGCGCGATGCGTCACTTCTTCGGCGTCGAGCAATTGGGCGCGCAGGACGGCAGCATCGGCCTCGCGGCGGGCCAGCAGCACGCGGCGGAAGAGGAAGTAGGTGAATAGGGCCAGCCCAACGACCATGCAGACGAGGAGGGTGTAGTTCATGGGCGCGGTGAGCGCCATGTCTCCCTCCGCGTTCGGGTTCTCGCCGCCGAAGACGACAGGGTGAATGGTCCGGTCAAGCAGGCGCGTCGAGAAGTAGACGAGCGGCACGTTGGCGAAGGCGAGGATGGCGTAAATGGCGCTGTAACGGGCGCGGCGGGCGGGGTCATCCATCGCGCCGCGCAGCATGACATAGCCCAGGTAGGTCAGCAGCAGAATCGTGACGGTGGTGAGGCGGGGGTCCCAGGTCCACCAGGTGTTCCAGACGGGGCGCGCCCAGATGGCCCCGGTGACGGTGCCGATGAAAGAGGCGAGGATGCCGACCTCGATGCTGGAAGCACTCCATGTGTCCCATTTGGGGTTCTGCGTGCGTAGGTAGGCAATCCCCGCGACGAAGGCGACGAAGAAGAGAATAAAGCTGGCGATGTTGGCGGGCAGGTGGAAGAAGAAAATCCGGTACACCTCGCCCATCGTCGCCTCCGCAGGGGCGTAGACGAGGGCCATGAAGAGCGCCAGCAGCGAGGCAGGGATGAGCGCCACGCCGAGGGCACGAGTGACGCTGGCAAGACGGCTCGATGCACCTCTAGAATCTATTGGTGTCATTGTGGTCTCCGGCTCGAAATGGTTCGTGCGGTTGTGCCGTGATTATAGCACAGAATTCAGGGGCCGTTCCGTGTCCTTCGGTTTGCCTTACCTTCAACTGATGGCTCACGTATAGTACGTGTGCAGGCAACACCCACGCCTGGGGTTTGAACTCCATTCTGAAAGCTCAAGTCGGCTCAAAGCCGACTCTCGCGTTACGCGCGGCATAGCCTATCAGAGGTTTCTGTGCTCGCTGAACACTTTTCACAGGTGAGCCTTAACTGATTTCGCCTATTACCTGCTCGCCGACGGCACTGCCGCGTCTGTATCGCTCGATCCAGCCGTTGTATCCATAAGCAAGGTGCCGGAGGAGGTATAGACGCAACAGCAGGCGGCCATCATGCCGCTCATGATGACGATGAGCAACACGCGGTAGGTACGTTTTATCATGGGATTGTCCTTGTTCTCCACGCGCAGGGTTGCGCGACATAGGGTAATGTAGGCGCGTAGCACGGCCTTCTTCACAGATGTGTATGCAAGAAAGAGTCCATCCGCAAAATGTCTATTCTATTCGCGGCCTTCCAGTTTGGAACACCGCTGAGGGAGGAGAGGGGCGTCGTTTGCGCCTAGTAACAGTTGGCGAGCAGACGAGGAGATATGGGCACAGTGTATGAGGAAGGCACAGGAGGGATGATGGTGATTATCGCTCCTGGCTTTTCAGGCTGTGCCGGAGGTGACGGGTTCCTCTACCTCGTCGAGCATAGGCTCGAAACCATCGTCAAACATTGCGGCTGTGGCTTCGGCCTCTTCCCGCGTCCCGTAGCCTTCCATGAGTCCGTAGCGCATCCCTGTTCGGAGGTTTACGACGTACCAGCGTCCGGTTTCGCTGCTGAAGTCTACTATATACATAGGGCTGTCCTTTGCTAGCAATTGGATTGTCTCGAATGAAGAATCGCACCGCCACGCGAGAGGCCCTTGACGAGCATCAAGGGCCTCTCTGCTTCAGAGGAGGTCTGGTGACTAATCCAGGCTCCTTCAGTGTACGCGGCGATGGGTCGGTCCTCAAGAGGCCAGAATACCTGTTTCAGGGTATCAATGTACCTACTCTTTCGCTTCCTGATTAGAACGTGGAGTGGCGGGAGGAGTTATGGCTGATTGCGGGGAGAACGGTATATCCGTACTGGCTATCAGAGTACAGGTGGGTCTATACCAAACATAATGTTTCTGGTTTAATAGACTGTGATGGTATTGGGCCGTTCACGCATTAGAACGGGCGGCGCATCTTACCAGATTCCGCGATGCCGAGCGGCAGCACGGTTCGCCCAACCTTCACAAGGTCAGTCAATGGAGACGACTATGGAGCCGGAGAGCCTGATTCTCATCGTGGAAGACGATTCCGCCATCCTGAAGATGCTCAGGCACATCCTTCAGGATGAAGGGTATCGTGTGGTTACGGCGACGAATGGGCTGGAAGGAATGCGCGTTTGCGTGGAGGCTCCACCGTCCCTGATTCTGCTGGATATGTGGATGCCAATTATGGACGGGCGGCACTTTGTCGAGGGGCTTCGAGCGCGCGGCCCGGAGATTCCCTTCCTGATTATGTCAGCCGGGCGGAATGTACGGCATTGGGCACACGATTTGGGTGCAGCCGGATACCTCGAAAAACCGTTTGACCTCGCCGACGCGATAGCCGCTATCAAGCGGCTGATGCCCGCCGAAGCGAAGCGGCGTGCAGCCCTCGCGGGCGCACTTAGCAATTGATATAGGTACCTCTACTCAGCAGTTCGGGCACGGCAAGATGTGCCAGGATTGACTGAAGGGCTACTTACCACTGATGAAGGAGAAGAGACAATGTACGCACCGATGTTAAACGGCAATGAGAAACGCTGGTATGTGATTGAGACCTGGACTGGCGAGAAAGTCGGCTACATGGCAGGGTATGAGACCCAGAAAGAGGCACAAGCGGTAGCTGACCAGTTCAATGGGCCGTTCGTCATGACAGGATCGGAGCAGGTCAGAGCGACACAAAGCTATCATGCAGCATAAAGGAAAG
>DASVVH010000595.1:0-4130 GCA_036386615.1 Ardenticatenaceae bacterium | reverse complement strand
GCCCTTCGATAGGCGTGTTGCTGGGGGGATCCTTCACTTCGTTCAGGATGACACGTAAGTGGCTAAGAGGTACGTGACCTATTGGGCAATCATCTGTGTGCTAGCCTTGTGAAGCTGTACACGTAATGATTACCTTCGGGTTCCGCTGAATGCTGGGCAAAGGAAAATTCTCATTGGCGAGAAAGCGCATCAGCCACTCTTCTGAGGGAGCGTATACAACGCCTCCTCAGTAATGTAGTCTGCAAGGAAGGCAAAGACCGCCTGTAGGGCTTGAGGCGTCAAGTGGGGATAGCTCTCAAACAACTGCTGCTCTGTCCATCCCGTAGCTAGGAGACGCAGAATCCAGTCTACGGTGAGCCGCGTTCCCTTGATGACGGGTTTCCCCAACAGAATTTCGCGGTCGGAATGGATATGTTGTGTCCAGTCCATCGTTCACACCTATTACAGTCTAGCGCCAGGGGTGGCCCATTCCTCCTGATTGTCCAGTCTGAGTCATTGTCTCTCAGCGGGTGAGGTGGTGTCAAATCACGCTGACCCTTGTCCCAACACCCTCACAGAGCCTTCTTGTGTGTTAGAATGCCAGCAGGAGAACCTGCCTAAAAGCGCCTACTATCGGTGCATTATGCCGTTCATCCGTTGCTGTTAGCGGTCGTCGGTCGTCAGTCGTCGGTCGTCCGCCGTCAGAAATTGTTTTGCGAGTCTATCATTCCGGCGTCGCGGGCGGCGAGGTCGAAGTAGCGATAGGCGAAGGCCGCGATTAGCCCGAAGAGCAGCGTAATGCCGAAGAGAGTGACGAAGAGTTGCGCGTTCGAGAAGCCCGCCAGCGTCGGGAAGGCTGCCGCGCCGGGGCCGAGCAGGGCGCGGCGGAGCAGTTCCAGCCAGTAGGTCATGGGCAGGATGAAGCCGATGGGCTGGAGAAATTGGGGAAGTAGCGTGATGGGGAAGATGGCCCCACTAAAGAGGTAGAGCGCGGCGGCAACGCCTTCGCCCAGGAACCAGGGTTCCGTGCGGAGCGTCATCGTCCACATGCCGATGACGATGCCCATGAAGGTCAGCGCCACGACGCCGAGCATGAGGGCAGCCAAAAACATCGGCCAGTTCACGGCAGCGAGGTCAACGGGCACGTCGAAGAAGAGGACGCCCGCCGCGATGGTGATGACCACCGCCAGGGTGCCGATGATAAAGCGCGCCACCGCCCGCCCGAAGAGATAGACGGGCATGTTGATGGGCGCGATGTAGAGGTACTTGAGCATCCGGTACCGCTCGCGGTCATCCAGAATGGAATAGGAGGCTCCGGCCATTACCGCGCCGACGTAGATGTAGAAGGCGTTGCCCAGGTAGATGTAGGCGTAGATAGGGTCTCCCACTCCCACCTGCGAGACGGCGTTGTACATGAAGACGAGGATGAGCACGCTGGCGATAGGCCGCATAATCGAGAAGGCGAAGAAGAGAAAGGGGTCCGTCCAGTTGCTCTCGATTTGCCAGCCGAGCCACGCGGCGGCTTTGAAGGTGCGCGGCACTGTCTGTAGGGTCATGGTGCTTGTTTGCTCCTGAGAAATGCCTATTACTTGCGGCGATCCGTCAGCGTGCCCTCTTCAATTGCCAGCCTCTCGATTTTGTTCAGCCATATCTTGGCGGCGGCGATGAAGAAGAGGGCGAGAACGACCAGCGCGCCGACCTCAAGCGGCACGGAGAGGAAGCCGAGGCTCGGCCCCGTCTCGAAGACGAGTTGGCGCATCGCGTCCATGCCCAGCGTGAGGGGCAGGATGGAGGCACCGAGGGCCACCGCGAAGCCGAAGGTCTTGATGGGAAAATAGAAGCCGGAGATGAAGTAAATCGGCTCCTGCATCATGTTGGAAAGCTGCCAGGCGTCGCGCCCGAAGAGCAGGAAGAAGGAGGCGAAGAGCATCCCCAAACCGTACAGCGCCGCCATCGTCAGCAGGAAGACGACGAGGAGCAGCAGGAAGCTGGAGACGGCGAACTGGACGTTGAAGAGCAACGTTCCGAGGACGATGATGACCACCGCGCGGAGGCTGGTGGCGAACATGCCGCCCAGCGCCATGCCGAGCAGAATCGCCATCAAGGAGTTCGGGGCCATGATGTAGAGTGCGAGGTTGCCCGTCTCTTTCTCCCAGTACATCTGCGCCGACATGGACCACATCACGTTCAGCCAGAAGGCAGTCATCGCACCGCCCATGACGACGAAGCCGATGTAGTCCTCCGGTGCCTGCATGGCGCGGTAGACGAAGACGTAGCCGCAGGTCGCCAGGAAGGGCAGGAAGGTCTCGAAGAAAATCCACGCCTTCTCGCGCTGCTGCCCGATGACGCGGGGGTAGGCCCGCGCCAGAATCGTTCGCAGGTGGAGCCGCCAGCCCAGGTCTTTGTTGACCTGGGGCGAGGTCGTCGAGGTGGGTACGGGTATCGTCGCCATCTTACTCCCCCGCCTTCTCGGCCTCGGCCATGCTCAGACCCACGAGGTCCACGAACACGTCTTCCAGCGTTGGCTCGCGCTTCTGGAGGTTCAGCAGGTGCGCGCCGTGCGCGCTTAAGGTGTTGATGACGCTGCCCAGCACGTCGTCCTCTTCCAGAATCAGTTGCAGTTGGGATTTGCCGTCGCCCGCCGTGTGGACGACATTCCGCAGGCCGGGCATCTGCTCGAAGGCTCCCAAGGCCCCATTGCGGAGCGGGCTGACCTCTAGCTGAAAGATGGCCTCGCGGCGGAGGCGGCGCTTCAGGTTCGCGGGCGAGTCGCAGGCGAGCACCTTGCCCGCGTTGATAATCGCCACGCGGTCGCAAAGCTCCTCCGCCTCGGCCATGTAGTGAGTCGTCAGGAGCAGCGTGCGTTCGGGCTTCTCGGCCATCCAGTGGCGGACGAAGGTTCGCACGTCCCGGCTGGCGCTTACGTCCAGCCCCAGCGTCGGCTCGTCCAGGAAGATGACTTCGGGGTCGGTGAGGAAGCCGCGCACGATGTTCATCTTCTGCCGCAGCCCCGTCGAGAGGTCGGAGGACTTGGTGTTTGCACGGTCAGCGAGGCCGATGGTTTCCAGCAGTTGGTCTATCTGGCGGTAGGTCGTCTTGCTGTCCATCCCGTAGAACTGGCCGAACATCCACAGGTTCTCGCGTACCGTCAGCAGGCCATAGCCGGACGACTCGCCGCCACTGACCATGTTGATGCGGGGGCGCACGAGGTCCGATTCCTTCAGCACGTCGTGCCCGGCCACGAAGGCGCGGCCCGTCGTCGGCGCAAGGAGCGTCACCAGAATCTTGATGAGGGTGCTCTTGCCCGCGCCGTTAGGGCCGAGCAGGCCGAAGAACTCGCCGCGCGGCACCTCCAGGTTCACGTCGGTCAGGGCGACGCGCTCCTTCATCTCTCCCTTTTTGCCGCCCTTAATCTTGTAGACGCGGCCCACGTTTTCCGTCTTGATTGCCAATCCGCTATTCATCGCTTCACTTCCTCAGTGGTACACAAAGGCGCTTCTAGGACTATATCAGAGGGGTACGGCACGGGCATCCGGCTGAAGGCGGGTTTCTGCTGTCCGAAAGGACAGGCTTGCGGGGAAATCTTTCACCCATCATAACAACCCGCCGCGACAACTTTCCACGAACTGCCGAACAGCTTTTCGGGAGTTTGAGCCGTGGGCAAATAAAAAGGCCGCGAAGCTCTCAGAGAGGCAGCTCGCGGCCCGATGGCTCGGCGCAGGTCTAGCTACGTGCAGGCATGCTGCTCCCCTGAAGGTATGGACGGAAGGACTATCGCGGCTATTCGGATCATTCGGCCTACCTCCTTTCGTGGGGAATGGTCATAGTTGCACAGGCGGCTACTATACCGCCTTCTTCTTCCGTTGTCAACGGTTTTGTAGAAACCTTAATCTTCTGCGAGTGCAGGCGGGACGTTGTGTCAAAGTGGGCTAGGGGAAGGAGGGGGTAAGAAAGGAGCCGCACGGGAGAGAGACCAGTATCGGCCAGTAACGGCCAGTACTGGCGAGCAAATAAGGCCAGTATGGTGATAAGTAGCTGCTTCACGACTGTGATGTACATTATAGACTGCGTGTAAATTCAACCAAAGCCAACAGTGGGGAGCAATCCACGTTGGCTTTGGTTGGTATAAGTCTCTATAGGTAAAATGCTCG
>DASVVH010000594.1:0-6926 GCA_036386615.1 Ardenticatenaceae bacterium | reverse complement strand
TGCCCCTCTCGTCGTCCTCCAGATTGGGGTTGGTTTCCTGCTTGGCCCGTCACTCTTCGGAAGGGCCGACCCGAACCGCTTTGCGAGTCTCTTTCCATCGGACGGGACGCTGCCACTTGAGGGGCTTGCTTTCTACGGAGTGCTGCTGTTCGTATGCCTCACCGGAACCCATCTGGACGCCTCCCAACTCGTCAGACAACGTGAGCCGCGTACCGATGATGGAGCAGCGCGACCCTTGCTTCACGAGTTCTGGGCCACCGCCATCCTGAGTCTCCTCGTTCCGATGGTGTTAGGGATTGTCGCTGCGGCACTGCTGTGGTCCCAGCTACCCAGCCTGCACGGTCCCTCGGCAACGCGACTCCCCTTTCTCTTTGCGCTCGGCATCGCCACCGGAGTGACCGCGCTGCCGGTCCTGTCGGCCATCCTGATCGAGAGCAACCACATTGACACGCCCGTTGGTCAGTTGGTCATCGCCAACGCTACCTTCCACGACGGTATCCTCTGGATTCTCCTGGCAATCCTGCTCACGTATGCCGATGCGGGGAGTGGTCAAATCCAGCAGCCGCTTGTGGTCCTCCTCCAACTCGCGCTGTATCTCTCCTTTATGCTCTTTGTCATGCAGCCCGTGCTTGTGCGGCTGGTGCGGACAGTGTGGTGGGCAACCGTGCCTGAAGTGGCGAGGCTCGCCCTGGTGATGGTGGGCCTCCTCTTATCGGCGTGGGTTACGGAGTCCATTGGGGTACATTACCTGATTGGAGCGGTCCTGTACGGAGCCATCCTGCCCGGCAGCATCAAAAAGGTGCTGATTTCGCAGGTGGAACCAGTCGTGGTCGCACTGCTCCTGCCCTTTTTCTTCGTCAGCGCTGGCCTGCACACGCGCTTCGATCTGGCCGAGCCAGCCGTCTGGATTGTGTTTGTCACCATGACTGTGATGAAGCTCGGCGGCCAGTTCGTAGGCACGACGCTGCCGCTCCGTCTCCTGTTTGGCCGTCCCTGGCCCTTCGCGCTACAGAGCGGGGCCTACATGGCATGTTCCGGCATCGTAGAAATCGTAGTGCTAGGACTTGCCTATGAGCAGGGCATCCTCTCTGGCACCGCCTACGCTGGCATGATTTTGAGTGCCCTCGCCGCCACTGCCGCGACGAAGCCGCTGGTTGCAGCCTTTGGGAGGCTCAGTGCTGTACGTATCCACAATCCAACTATCAGGCCGTGAGCGACCAGCGGTGTGTTAGGGCTGTGTCAAAGTTGGGGAGGAGGAGGAAGAACAGGGGCAAGTAGCGGGCCAGAGGGGACTGAAGCCAGTATCGGCCAGTACTGGCGACTGATAAAGGCCAGTTTGGCGATAGGTATTTGCTACATAATCACTAAATTATATTATAGGTTGTGCGACTTTGACACAGCCCTGGTTTTCCGATACGGCGATACAGGTAGTGGGCAGGGGCGTCAGGAGGAGGCAAGATGAGTGAGCAACCCAAAGAGCTGTGGAGTACGGGAGCGCCATACGACCGCTACGTGGGGCGCTGGAGTCGCAAGGTTGCCACAGAATTTCTCGGCTGGCTCTCCGTTTCTGCCGGTAAGGCATGGGTGGATGTCGGCTGTGGGACAGGGAGCCTGGTGGAGAATATTCTCGGACGATGTGACCCTGCCTCTGTCGTCGGCATTGATCGGTCGGAGGGATTTCTGGTCGAGGCACGACGAAAGATTACCGACACGCGCGTGCGTTTCCAGGTCGGGGATGCGATGGATTTGCCCCTGGATGCCGCTACGTGCGATGTGGCGGTCTCTGGCCTCGTCTTGAACTTTGTGGCTGACCATGCCGCTATGGTTCGTGAGATGGCCCGTGTAACAAAGCCGGGTGGAAAGGTCGCGGTGTACGTCTGGGATTACGCTGGGGGCATGGAGATGATGCGCCACTTTTGGGATGCAGCCCTTGCCGTTAGCCCCGATGATGCGAGGCTGGATGAAGCGGGACGTTTTCCGATATGCCACCCTGACGCGTTAAGCGCGCTCTGGCAGGAGGTTGGCCTCACGGCGATAACCGTGCAGGCGATTGATATTCCTACTGTGTTCCGGGATTTCGAGGATTATTGGACCCCGTTCCTTGGCAAACAAGGTCCTGGGCCAACCTATCTCGCGTCTGTGGATTCGGAGACACAAGGACGCATCCGCGAGCACCTGCAAACACGTCTCGTGCCAGCCGCCGATGGGACGATTGCCCTCAGCGCGCGAGTCTGGGCGGTGCAGGGCAGTGTAGCCTCCCCCGGAAGCTGAGATGGCAACTGCATTCCCTTTAGTGTCTATCTGTAAGGCTCATGTATAGAAAGAGTGCTGGCACGCCCCACGCCTGGGGTTCATGATGCTTGAGAATTGAATTGGGTAATCGCGTGCAGGTGCGGCGCACGCCAGGGGTTGAAACCCCAGGCTGATAGCTCAAGTACGCTAAAGCGCACTTCAACGGCCTTCTTCCCGCTTATTTTATCAAGGCTCATGAGCCGACTATATCCCACTACATCCGCAGACAGCACGCCAGTAGTTGCTCCACTGCGTGAACACTTTCGATAGATGAGCCATAGTTCAAATGGGGTGGGAATGTGGGGCGAAACGATCTGTGCCCGAAACAAAGGGGCTATGAGTGAACCACTCACAGCCCCTTGTCTCTGCTGTATTCGGTTATTGGGTTCGCTGGCCGCTAAAGGTGAGCGTACCGCCGCTCACCTGGAGGTTGGTGATTTGCCCGTAATCCTGCCCCGCGAGGATAGCCTGCGTCACGGCGTTGTCAACCTGATCGAGAATGACACCGGGCACGGGCACCGGGCCGATGCGCCCCTCGGTAACATTAACTTCCAGCGTGCCGTTCAGCGCCGTCGGCTGGGCCACGATGCGGATAGGCTGGTTCACGCCCTCGTACTCGATGCGGCCCCGCACGACAATGTTGCCGTCATCCTTGAAGTAGACCTGCGGCTCTATCAGCGGGAACTCGAACTGCGTGCCGCTCTGTTCCCCGGCCTGCGCCTCAAGCATATCTTGCCGAAGCGTCAGGAAGGACGTAATCTCCTCCTGCGTGATGGAGACGGTCGTTGAGCCGGTGGCCTGAGCCTCCTGCCCCGCCACCTGGATTTTCTGCTGGAAGCTGGTCGCGGCCTCTTCCGTTACGGGAATCGGCGGCCCATCGTCCGGCAGGCCCGTGCCCGGAATCTCGCAGGCGCTCAACGTCATCAGAATCGTCACTATCAACAAGAGATAGGCTATCAAGCGTCGCATCATTTCCTCCATGAACTCGGATTCTTCGTCATTGGTTCTTGTTGACTCCGCCGCGCTCAGTCGCGCGCTGGAGGCTATTCTATTCATCGCGGAGGGGCCAGTCGAACTTGCAGCCCTCGCGGAGGCAACCGGGGCAACCTCTAGTCAGGTAGAGGCGGCATTGGCTCATCTCGGCGAGGCACTACAGTCGCGCGGCCTGCGCCTTCAACTGTCACGTGGCAGGGTGCAACTCGTCACGGCCCCGGAGCACGCCCACTGGATAGAGCGATTTCTGGGCCTCGACCTTTCCAGCAAGCTTTCCGCCGCCGCGCTGGAAACGCTATCCATCATCGCCTTTCGCCAGCCCATCACGCGCGCGGAGATTGACGCGGTGCGTGGCGTAAACAGCAGCGGCACCCTTCGCACGCTCATCCAGCGCGAATTGGTCGAGGAGGCGGGCCGCTTGGAAACCGTAGGCAATCCCTACCTCTATGCGACGACTCCGGCCTTCCTGCAATACTTCGGCCTCGGTTCGCTCGAAGAGCTGCCGCCGCTCTCCCCGGAAGAGGCCGCTAAACTGCTGACGAGCCTGGAAGAGACGACGGACGACGACCGATGACCGACGACCACTTAACTGTACGGATACACAAGGTTGGCATACAGGTTGGCCCAAGCATGAAGGGAGGGCGAAACGTGCTAACGCTCTACGCCAGGCAAGTTGCTGGGTGGATCCCCTTAAGGTCGCTTCGCAGATTCACTTCGTTCAGGATGACAAGTAAGGAGCTAGACCTTACTTGATGTACCAGTGTCTGTTAACCTCGTGAAACAGTACACGTAACGCCTTGAAGGGAATGTTCGCTAATCTAGAGCACTTCCAGCAGCCGTTCGATGTCGGAGAGATTGTTGTAGAAGTGCGGCGAGACGCGCACGAAAGGCCCGCGCGCGCTCACCGTGACGCGGTGGCTGTCCAGGTGCCTGGCTACCTCGGCGGCGGAACGCTGCGGGTCGCTGAAGGAGACGATGCCGCCGCGCTCGCCGCGCCCTTTCGGCGTCTCGACGACGCAGCCTTTCGCTTCCAAACCCTCTATCAGCGCGTCGCCCAGCGCGAGAACGTGCCGCTCGATGTTGGGAATGCCGACTTCCAGCAGCGTCTCGGCGCTCGCCGCCAGCCCGTAGAGGCTGGGCCAGGGCAGCGTCCCCGCCTCGAAGCGGGCCGCGCTCTCCTGCCAGGGCGCGTCGTAGCGGAAAAAGTCGGCCATGTCCGTCGTGCTCAACCAGCCGTGATGCCCGGATTGCAGCGTCTCAATCAGGCCGCGCCGCACGTAGAAGATGCCTGCGCCGATTGGCCCCATCAGCCACTTCGGCCCGCCCGCCGCGAGGAAGTCAATCTCCATCGCCCGCACGTCAATGGGCAGCGCGCCCGCGCCCTGAATCGCGTCCACGCAGAAGCGCACGTCGTGCTGCCTGCAAAGCTGACCCAGCGCCGCCAAGTCGTTGCGGAAGCCCGTCGCGAAGCCGACGAAGGAGAGGGCGAGCAGGCGGATATTCGGGTTGGCGCGCATGGCGGCCTCCACGTCTTCCGGCAGGATGCGGTGGTTGCGGGCGGGCAGGCGCACGATTTCCACGCCGCGCTCGCGGAGCGTCAGCCAGGGGTAGACGTTGGCGGTGAACTCGCCCTCCGCCGTGAGCAGCGCGTCTCCGGGTCGCCAGGGGAAGCCCTGCGCCACCAGCAGCAATCCCTCGCTCGTGTTCGGGATGATGGCTAGCTCGTCCGCCGTCGCGCCGACCAGCCGCGCCAGCCGCTCCCTAAACTCCGCCAGTGGCATGGGGCCGTCGTCGCGCCCGCCGTGCTGCGCCCACCAGTCTACCCACTCCCGCATCGCGCCGCTCACCCGCGTGCTGAGGGGCGAGGCCGAGGCGTGGTTCAGGAAGGTGGTCTGCTCGGTGATGGGGAAAAGTGCTCGCGCGGCGTCACTACCGGGGGTCAAGGGTGTTGTCTCAGTCATAGTTGCTCGCTCGCAGTGGAGTAGAGTTTCAGGGGTTGAATAAGGCGTAGGCGTCACGTCTCCAGGCGGAAGCCGTAGCCGCGCACCGTGACGATGAATTCTTTGGAGGGGTCCACCTCGGCCAGACGGCGGCGCAGGCGGCGGACGAGGGCGTCAATCGCCTGCTCGGTCACGCCCTCCGTGCTGCCCCAGATGGAGGCGGCAATCTGGTCCCGGTCTACGATGCCGCCCTGTGCGTCCACGAGGAGTTGGAGCAGGTCGAATTGGGAGGGTGAAAGCTCCGGTTCCAGTTCTTTGCCTTCAATCCAGACCTGTTTGCGATCCGTGTCCAGGCGCAGCAGTGGCTCCTCGTCCAGCCTGGTGGTGAGGGGAATGGTGCCCTCCGCCCCGATGAACGAGAGGCGGTAGGCAAGGCCAACCTGCACTATATCCCCCTCCGTGAGGCGCGTCGGGACGCGAACGGGGTCGCCGTTCACAAATGTCCCGTTCTTGCTATACAAATCCTCGACGAAGAAGCCGTCGCGGGTGTGGAAGATGCGGGCGTGTTCCCGCGAGACCTGGCGGTCGGGCAGGTGAATCTCGCACCCCGGATGGCGTCCGAGTATCATCGGGCGCTGCTCTAGGAGCCAACGACGGGCACCCGTCGCGCCCTCCGGGGCCGACAGGACCATGAGCATTGCGTTGTCCGTACTCATAGGCAGCTTATCCGACGACCGACGACCACCAACGACGGGATACGAGATGTGGGATGTGGGATGTGGGATAACGACATACAGAGTGATTCCTTTGCGTTGGTGCGTCTCTGCGTCATGTCGTGAAGCCGTTAGCGGTCGTCAATGGTTGGTCGTCGGTCGTCTATCTGCTTGACAGTAGAGAAAGTGTGGGCTAGTCTACTCTGACAAATGGAGGCTATAAAAGAACGCGTGGCCCGCCTACTTACTCCGGGGACCGTGCTGCGTGGACGATACCGAATCACCGGGCTAGTTGGGCAGGGCGGCATGGGTGCCGTCTACCTGGCAGATGATCTGCGCCTCGAAGGGCGTCAAACGGCGATTAAAGAGATCATTCTGGACAGCTACGGCGCTCCCGACGATCCGATGACGATTCAGGCCCGCGAGCAGTTTCATCGTGAGGCCAGCGTCCTAGCGCGGCTCGACCACCCTAACTTACCCAAAGTTTCAGACTTCTTTGACGAGAACGAACGTGACTACCTCGTCATGGACTACGTGCCGGGCCGCGACCTCCGCGAGATTTTGGAGGAGGCGCGGGCGGATGGCAAATTCCTGCGCGAGGCGGAGGTGCTGGGCTGGGCGCAGCAGATGGGGGAGGCGTTGGCCTACCTCCACAACCAGAAGCCGCTCGTTCTACACCGCGACATCAAGCCGAGCAACATCAAGCTGACGCCGGAGGGGCGCATCAAGCTGGTGGACTTCGGTTTGGTCAAGGTGATGGTCGCGGACGATGCGCGCACGGTGACGGTCATGCAGGGTCGCGGCACGGTGGCCTACACGCCGCTCGAACAGTATGGCGGTGACGCGGGGCACACGGATTTGCGCTCGGACATCTACTCGTTTGCCGCGACGCTATACCAGTTGCTCACGGGCGACCTGCCCCTGGATGCAAAAGAGCGCTTCCTGCACCCCACTCACCTGCGCCGCCCGCGCGAGTTGAACCCCAACC
>DASVVH010000593.1:0-3603 GCA_036386615.1 Ardenticatenaceae bacterium | reverse complement strand
CCGAATCTCGACGGGCGTGCGGAGCGGTTGGGCCGTGACGTTGGCGATGACGGGGGTGGAAGGGTTCTGGAAATCGGTGGCGGCAACGAGTGGCGAGAACTGGTCCTGTGCGCTTTCCATCAGTTGGCTGTGCGCGGCGATGCTCACGTCCAGGGGGATGACTTTCTTCGCGCCTGCTGCCTGCGCCGCCTCGCTAGCCCGCAGGACGGCACCCTTCGCGCCCGAAATCACCACCTGCCCCGGCGAGTTGTAGTTCGCCACCTGCACAGGTTCGCCCTCGGCGGAAGCGTCCCCGCACAGTCGCGCCACCGCCACGTCATCCAGCCCAAGAATAGCGGCCATGCCGCCCGGCACGCGCTCGCCTGCCTCCTTCATCAGTCGCCCACGCTCCCGCACGAGCCGCACGCCCTCTGTGAAAGGGAGCGCGCCCGCCGCAGTCAGGGCGCTGTACTCGCCCAGGCTGTGCCCTGCGGCCCAACCCGCCTCCGGCAGCAAGCCCTCCGCCTGTCCCACGCGCACCAGCGCGACGCTGTGAACGTAGATGGCGGGCTGGGTGTTGATGGTCTCGTCCAGCAGCGCCTTCGGCCCCTCGAACATCAACTCCGATAGGCTGAAGCCAAGGATAGCGTCGGCCTCCTCGAAAGTCTGCCGGGCGAGGGGATGCGCCTCGGCCAGTGTGCGCCCCATGCCCACTTCCTGCGAGTTCTGGCCTGGAAAGAGCCAGGCAATCTCGTGTGCCATCGTCATTCTTATATCTCCTTGGTGCCGCCCAAAACAAAAAACCGGAAGATGTAAACCCTTCCGGCGCTGTTTCGCTACGGTAGGCTTCGGTAAGCGGCTGGTACGGCTCAAGTATAGGGACAGAAGTACCCTTGTCCAGCAGGTTGGCCTGAGAATACAATGCAGGAGACACCCATTAGAAGAGCCGTCTTTGAAAATCTGAGAAGATGGTAATCGAATCACACTTAGGAGGGCACAATGTTCGTGTATATCAATTATCCAAATCCCCACATCACTATCCATAAGAACCGGTATTGCGGTCGTATTCAGCAGGGGGGCAAGCCAAAGCAGCGGTTCGTCAAATTGAATGTAGACAACATGTCACAAGAGCTACAGAAGTTCGAACGTAAAGAATATCCCTTTCGTGCTGCCGCAGGATTCAACGATATCTGGCTGGAGATAGACTTGCAGAATGAGCCACTTGAAATAGCTGTGGTTCAGAAGCTTCAACAACTGCTGGGTCAGCACTACAAGCCGCTTCGGAACTGCCCAATACGGACGCATTGTTGAAGACCTTCATAGTCACATCCACTGAGCGTAAATGTGACATGAAAGAGGTGGTCAGTAGAAACATGAACTCCCCGGAGGGGAGTGGCGAAAGCGGTAGCCGAGGGTGGAGCGGAGCGCAACCCTCGGTGGCACCCCAACCGGTTTGCGCCATTTTTACGATGAATTGGTATAACATCGGAATAGGTGCGTGACGACAAAAGCCAGAGGCATCATCACCTCTGGCTTCTTCTTTAGACCTCTGGCCCCCACTCGTGGGTCCGGGGCTATTTACTTCTTGGCGTTAGCGTCTTCGACTTGCAGGTACTTGACGCCCCGGTAATTGCCACAGGTCGGGCAGATTGCGTGCGGGCGCATCAGCGCGCGGCAGGTTGGGCACGGGACAAGGTTCATCTTGCCCAGTGCCTCGTGCGCGCGGCGGCGGTCGCGGCGAGAGCGGCTCATCTTCTTCTTGGGTACTGCCATCGGAAATCTCCTTGTATCGTCTCTACGTCACTCTTGCGTCGCCCCGTCGCCGGACTCGTCCAGCAGGGCGCGGAGCGCCTGCCAGCGATGGTCCACCGTATCGGTAGCGCAATCGCAGGTGCCCTCGTTCAAATTCTGTCCACAGTGGGGGCAAAGCCCCTTGCAATCCTCTCGGCAGACGGGCAGCGAAGGCAGGCCAATCAGCAAGTCCTGCCGCACCACTTCGCTCAAGTCAATGATGTGCTTCTCGTCAATGACCGTCGCTTCGTCCTCGTCGTCGCCGCGCGGGAGGCGCGCCCCCGTCTGCAAATCTACGGAGGGGCGGAACTCCTCTTCCAGTTCGATAGCCACCGGCACATCGAACGGCTCCAGGCAGCGACTGCAATTCACCTCGACGACTGTCTTCAGCGTGCCGTTCACCAGAACGCCCTGCGGAATCTTGGTGAACTTCACCCGCCCGACGATGGGCGATTGAATCACCAGCTCCGGGTCCAGGTCGTCAAGCTGCTCCTCGACCTCGTATTTGCGCGTGCTCCCTGTCGGCTCTTTCAGGAGCTGCGCCACGTTGAACTGCATTGGAAACGTGCCTTTCTTCGGCTCGCGTCGCTAGCGCATCCTCGCCTGACAGTAAAGAGGCCGCCCGATCCGAAGGGGGCGGCACTCAACAACGAGAGATTATAGGAGAGAGCAAGGAACTTGTCAAAAAGTGGCTACATGGAGGCCCGGCGCACGCGCCCCGTGTCCTCAGACTCCTCTAACTCCTCGACATCAACTTCCTCGTCTAACTCCTCGTCCTCATCATCCATCTGGATGGATTGGACCGGAGCCGGTTCCTGGGCGGGCACGAGCCGCCCCAACCCGTTCTCCACCTGCCGCAGGTAGGAGTGTAACTCGTTGCGGATGCGCCCCAGCACCTGATAAGCGTACTCGTCCGCCCCGGCGCGAACGTCCTCCGCCTCAACCCGCGCCTCCGCGATAATCTCTTCCGCGCGGGCGCGGGCGCGGGCGACCATCTCCATCTCGTCCACCTGCTGCTCGATGTGCTCGCGGGACTGCGCCACCAGCCGCTCGGCCTCCTCGCGGGCCTGCGCTAGAATGCGCTCCTTCTGCTGCACAATCTGCTGCGCCTGCCGGATTTCCGTCGGGATAGCAATGTGCATCTGCTCCACGATGTCAATGAAGGCGTCCTCGTCAATGACAGCGTTGGTCGTGAAAGGAACACGCCAACCCTGAGCAAGAACCTGCTCCAGACGCTCCACAAGGTACAGGATGTCGGCCATGAAAGCCTCCGTGCTATCCGTTCGATACTCTAAAGGTAGGGGAGGAACCTGTTTTGGTCAAGTGATAGAGTCATGCGGGAGCCACGACCTGCGGCTCCGGCAGATCCCAACCTTTTTCTTTGTAGACCTCAATGGCACCTTGCAGGGCAAGCTGTAGCTCCTGAATCGCTTCCTGTGGGGTCTCTCCATCGGCAGGCACAAAGGGGAACTCCGGCGATTTGGCAATGTACGTTTGGTCTTCCTCACTCCACTGGACGTGATAGCTGTAAAGTTTCATGCGTCCTCTTGTTCCTCTTCGTTCCTTGTGCAGAACATTGCTCTAAATCCTGCAACCACTCCTATTATCACATGTCTTCATAATTACTTAATAGATATATATCACTACTGTCGGCCTGAGCCAACCTATACCTCGTTCTGATGTAGGCTTTTGTCTAGCCACCTATCAGTTTGGGAAAGGAAAAAAGGTTATCTCGCAGACGCTGGTATCCTTGAGATGTTCAAGGCTCAAGGAAAGGAAGCGAGGATGCAAGATAACCTTCGCGTATATCATACGGTGCTAGGGGAAGTAGGC
>DASVVH010000592.1:0-3836 GCA_036386615.1 Ardenticatenaceae bacterium | reverse complement strand
CCGTCGCGGGCGTCGGCAATCTGCACGGTGCAGAAGAGGTTCTGGGTTGCCGCCAGAATAGGGGTGCAGGCGGCGATGGCGGCGTCGTGGTCGCCTGGCTGTGCCGCCTCGACGGGGCCGAGGGAGATGTATTCAATGCCCATTGGAGGCGCGTTCTGGTCCAGCCAGATAGCGGCGGCGACGGCGCGCGCGGGGTCGGGGAAGGCGCGCGGCCAGGGCGGGGTTGCCAGACGGACGGTCTGCACGGTGTAGCCCGCCTCTTCCAGCGCTCGGCGGGCGGTGCGGCCAAAGGCGGCGAAGGGTGCCAGGGCGGCTTCATCCTGCGGGACGAGGGGAGCGAAGATGGTGACGGAGCGGACTTTCATGGGCGTGGTCCTTGATAGACAAGATAGATAAAGGTTGGACCTTGGCGGGACGCAACTGCCCTAAAGGATGCTCCGCAAAAGTCGCTGCTAGAGGCCGTTGGCCGGGCGTCCCCTACGGGGACGCTAAGGATTAGGTTCGCTACTGTGTAACTGTACGAAGCACGAAGGGAGGGGGAAACGTGCTAACGCTCTACGCTAGGCGTGTTGCTGGGGGGATCCTTCACTTCGTTCAGGATGACAAGTAAGGAGCTAGACCCTACTTGATGTACACCTAGGAGTACACATAACGCATTGGACCCCTGCTTTTACTTCGCTTCCTTCGCGGCAAACGCCTTCAGCTTTTCGGAAGCGTTGTCTGTAAGGGGATTCCCGTGCCCGAAGCAGATGACCGCGGGTTCCAGCGCCGAGAGCCGCCGGATGGCGCGTCTGTCCTCGTCCATATCCACCGTCGCGGAGCGAAAGGGCAGGGTCAGGCCGCGAAGGTGCATCATTACGTCGCCGCAGAAGAGGACGCGCTGCTCCGGCTGCCAGAAAGCGAGATGCCCCGGCGCGTGGCCGGGCGTGAACACCACCTGTAGACCACCCATCACCTCCGTGAGCGTCTCGCCGTCGGTCAACTCGCGGCCCACCTGAGCACCTTTGACTTTCGTCTCGGGCAGCCGAATGAAGCGCCACAGCCCCTCTACCTTCTCCGGCGGTGGGGTGGGGATGGGCGTCGTGCCCTCGGCGACGGCGCGTTCGCCCGCCGAGCACATCACCTGCGCGCCTGTCAGCACCTGCAACTCCTGCAAGCCGCCCGCGTGGTCGGGGTGCGCGTGCGTCAGCAGAATGCGCTTCACATCATTGGCCTTCCGGCCCTTTGCCTCTATCTGCTTGATGATGGCGGCGGGCGCGGAGGCCAGCCCGGCATCAATGATGGTCAGGCCGTCCGCGTCCTCTATCATGTAGACACGCCCGACCTTCAGCCCCGTGAAGGTGTAGACGCCCGGAACTACCTCTTTCATCGCTTGCTCCTCTGCAAATGCTGGTAAGCTTTGTGCTTCTTTATAGATTACAACACCAAAGAAGCCCCCGCGCCACTCTGCCACCTCGCCTGTGTAAAGGAGCACTGCCATGACCAGTTCCCTCACCACCAGCCGCCGTGTCGCCATCAACACGGGCGGCGGCGATGCCCCCGGCCTGAACGCCGTCATCCGCGCCGCGACCCTGGCGGCGCACAATCGCGGCTGGGAGCTTTACGGCATTCGTGACGGGTACAACGGCCTCTTCCTGCCCGACCAGTACCCGAACGGCGACGGCCTCATCTCCCTGACGCCGGAGCGCGTGCGGGGCATCACCCATCTGGGCGGGACCATCCTGGGCACGACGAACCGGGGCAACCCGCTCCGCTACCCTATGCAGACGGAGAGCGGCGAGTGGATAGAGGTGGACCGCTCCGACGAGTTGATAGAAGCGTTCGAGGCGCATGGCATAGATGCCCTCATCTCTGTCGGCGGCGATGGTTCGCTCTCCATCGCGAACGAACTCTCGAAGAAGGGCCTCTCCGTGATCGGCGTGCCCAAGACGATTGACAATGACCTGAGCGGAACGGTTGTCACCTTCGGTTTCGATTCCGCCGTCTCGTTCGCCACCGAGGGCATTGACCGCCTCCACTCCACCGCCGAGTCGCACCAGCGCGTCATGGTGGTTGAGGTAATGGGCCGCTACGCGGGGTGGATTGCGCTGGAAAGCGGCGTGGCCGCGAGCGCCGACGCCATCCTCATCCCGGAGATTCCCTACGACCTTGCGAAGGTGGCGGAAAAGATTCAGCGCCGTTGGGAGCGGGGGCGGCAGTTCGCTATCGTGGTCGTCGCGGAGGGAGCCAAGCCGAAGGGGGGGACCATCTCCGTGATTGACCGCCCGATTGGCCGCGCCGAGCGGTTGGGAGGCGTCGGTGAGACCATTGGTGCCCAGCTTCAGGAACTGACGGGCAAGGAGACGCGCGTGGTCGTGCTGGGCCACCTGCTGCGCGGCGGCACGCCCACCGCCTCAGACCGCCTGCTCTCGCTCCGCTTCGGCGCGGCAGCCATTCGCGCGCTGGCCGAGGGGCAATCCGGCGTGATGGTGGCAATCGACCCGCCCAACGTGCGCTATGTGCCATTAAGCGAGGCAACGGAGCGGATGAAATGCGTTCCGCTTGATTCCGATACGGTGATGACGGCCTACGACCTCGGCATCACCTTCGGCGAGTGATGCTTCACCTACCGTAGCAGAGACAACCATCCTCCCGATATAGAGCGCTATGTTACGGACAAAGCTAAACATTCTCTGGGACGACCTGCGAAGCAGCCTGTGGTTCCGCCCCTCGCTGTGGGTCATCGGGTTCAGCGCGCTGGCCCTGGCGCTCATCTCCCTTGACCGGAGTCTGGGCACCATGCGCCTGGAGCACCTGGAGTACCTGGAACCGCTAATCTTCGCCGCCGGGGTGGATGGTACCCGCGCGATGCTGGGGGCTATCAGTGGAGCGATGCTGACCGTCGCCTCACTTTCATTTTCCATCATGATGGTCGCCGTCGTTCAGGCAGCCAACGCGTACTCCCCCCGCCTCCTTCGTCACTACCTCGCCGACACGGCGGACCAGCACGTTCTGGGGATTCTGCTGGGCACCTTCATCTACTCCCTGCTCGTCCTGCGCGTGGTGCAGGGGGCCGACGAGAGTAACTTTGTCCCGACCATCTCCGTCACAGGTGCCATTCTCCTCTCGCTCCTCTCCATCTATGCCTTCATCTATTTCATCAATCACGTCGCCCACTCGATTGAGGTCAGCTCTATTGTCACGCATCTTCGCAAAGAGTCCGAAGGGCTGGTTCGGCACCTTTTTCCCGAAGAGATAGGGCAGGGCGGACAGGGCGAGGAGTCGCCCTCGCTTCCCGACGGACTCTGGAGCACTATCGAGTCGAACCATACGGGGTATATCGAGGCCGTGTCTGCCGACGCGCTTCTGAAGGTTGCGAAGAACGCGGGAGCCGTCCTGAAGCTGGAACATGGAATAGGGGAATACGTGCTTCAGGGAACACCCCTGGTAACCGTGTGGCCCGCGACGGCCCACGACGCGGCGCTCGACGCCGCCTGCAATCTGACCATCACCCTCGGCAAAGAGCGAACCCTTGTGCAGGACCTCCACTACGGGGCGCGCCAACTCGTGGATATTGCCCTGCGCGCCCTCTCCCCCGCCGTCAACGACCCGACCACTGCCATCAACTGCATAGATGTCCTGGCAACCCTACTGGCCCAGATTGCCCGGCAGCCGCGCGTCTCGCCTTATCGCTACGACGAGGAGGGCAACCTGCGGGTGATTGCCCCCGGCCCCACTTTCGAGTCCATGATGGACCTCTCCTTCAGCCAGATTCGTTACTATGGCCGCAACGACCTGCACTGCGTCCTGCGGCTGATTGAGGTGTGCGCCGACCTCGGCTATGTCGCTACGGGACC
>DASVVH010000591.1:0-2906 GCA_036386615.1 Ardenticatenaceae bacterium | reverse complement strand
CCCTCTCATAGAGAGGGGCTTGATGCTATGGTAACAGGTTGTTACGGGAATGTAAACCCTCTGCTGGCCCCGCGCAGGCGGGGCCGTTCGTCACCAGAGGAGCAGGCAGAGCCTATCAGGTCAGCCGGACGCGCCTAGACGCTGGAGGATGCCTTCGAGGAGACGCGCGAAGCGAGGGCCAGCCTGCGCGCCGGTTTCCAGCACCTCTTCGTGGGAGGTTTCCTCCTCCGGCGTGGGGTCGAAGAGGACCATGTTGGTGAGCAGCGAGAGGCCCAGCACTTCCATGCCGCCGTGCCGCGCGACGGTCACTTCGGGCACGGTGCTCATGCCGACGGCGCTCCCGCCGACGCCGCGCAGGTAGTGCAGTTCGGCGGGCGTCTCGAAGGTGGGGCCGCTGACCATGACGTAGGTGCCCTCGCGCAGGGTGAGGCCCTGCTCGGCGGCGACCTCGCGGGCCAGGGCGCGCAGGTGCGGGCTGTAGGCGTTCGCCATGCTGGGGAAACGCGGCCCCCACTCGGCGTCGTTGGGGCCGATGAGGGGGTTATGCCCCGCCAGCCCCGGCAGGCCGATGTGGTCTTTGATGAGCATGATGTCGCCCGCCGACCACCCTTCGCCCATGCCGCCCGCCGCGTTGGTGACGATGAGGCGGGCGACGCCAAGCGCCTGGAGGACGCGAATGGGGAACGTCACCTGCTGCATGGAGTAGCCCTCGTAGAAGTGGACGCGCCCCTGCATGACGAGGACAGGAAGCCCGCCGAGCGTGCCGATGACCAGCTTCCCCGCGTGGCCCTCGACGGTGCTGGCGGGCCAGTGGGGCACGTCGGCGGTGGAGAGGCGAACCGCATCCGCCACGTTGTCGGCCAGAGCGCCGAGGCCGCTGCCTGTAATCAGGGCCGTCGTGGGAAGGGCGCGGTCGCCGAGGCGTGCCCGAACCCACGAAGCGGCCTCTTCTGCCTGCGCGCGAGAAGGGGGGGAGGAAGGTTGCATGGTGGTTCTCCTGATGAAAACGGGGTGCGGTGGGAAAGAAGGAGGAGGGACCAAGATGGAACCCTCCTCGTTTGTCACGGCCTGCTAGATTATCAGGGCCGCTATTCAGTCCTGGTCATCGCGGCCCTGATTGTACGCCTGCGTGGTGGAGATGTTGGCGTGGCCGAGCAGTTCCTGTAGCTCGCTCAGTTCCGAGCCTTCCTTGAGGCGGTGGATAGCGAAGGAGTGACGCAGGGTGTGGGGTGTCACCTGCACTTTGATTCCCGCCTGCTGGACGTAGTGCTTGATGATGAGCCATAGACCCTGGCGCGTCAATCGGCCTCCGCGCATGTTCACGAAGAGCACCTCGTCACCCTCGCGGGCCAACCCAACGCGCCCCTCTTCGAGGTACTCGGTGAGCGCGCCCATCGCGCGGGGAGAGACAGGAACCACGCGGGCGTTCGCGCCCGTGCCGCAGCGCACGGTCCACTGCGCCACGCTCACGTCGGCAATGGTCAGGTTGACCAACTCGCTGACGCGCAGGCCCGTCGAGTAGAGAAGTTCGAGCATCGCCCGGTCGCGCAGCCCCTTGAGGTTCTTTACGCGGGCGGCTTCGGTCATGAGGCGCACAATGCCGTCGCGGGAGAGGGCCTGCGGGGCGAATTTCTTCACTTTGGGCGAGTCTACGTTCTCGGTGGGGTCTTCGACAATCTCCTCGCGCTCGACGAGGTGGTGGAAGTAGCTCTTGATGGCGGCCATCTTGCGCGCGATGGTGGAGGGGGCGTACTCGCGCTCGCGGAGATAGAAGAGGAATTCCGTCATCTGTTCGGGGCCAACGGACGCCCAGCCACTCTGCGTGTATCCCTGTTCTTGGAGCCACTCGAAGAACTGGCTCAGGTCGTTGCGGTAGGCAGCAGTGGTGTTGGCGGAATACTTTTCTTCCTCACTGAGGTAGGTCAAATACTCGTCAATCCGTTCGCGCATCAGGCGACCCTCCCGTACAGAGATAGTTCGTCAGCGAGATTCTAACACAAGTTTCCATAAAATAAAACAGGCTCTTCCGCTTAGAGCGAATAATACCAATTGAACAGAGAGGTGGCACAAAACGGCGGCCAGAGGGGACATGAACTCCCCGGAGGGGAGTGGCGAAACTCGTAGCCGGGGGTGGAGCGGAGCGCAACCCTCGGCGGCACCCCAACCAGTTTGCGCCACTTTTACGATGAATTGTATAAGGTCCAGAGTGGGAAGCCGAAGCGAGGGCTTAGTGTGCTACGACCCTATGATTTAGATTGGTGAGCCATCTCCTTTCGTTCGTAGTTACCGTCCACCGTCCAGCGTCCACCCTCCACCGTCTATTCATCATCGTCAGCGATGAGCAGGAGCGGCAGGCCCAATTCAAACGGAGCCTCGCCAATCGTAACGGCCACCGGAATTGTTACCACACGCTGTCGGGGGTCGTTCGTCGCCAGTTGGACGGCGGCGTCGAACTCCCGCCGCCAGGATACGGGAACCGTGCCCTTCAGCATCACGGTGATTTCCGCCGCCTCGCCGGGCGCGACGGTCAGTTGAGAGGGTTCCACGCCCGCCCACAGTTCGGAGTTAGGCTGGTTGAGGAAGCGCCAGCTTCGCCCCGAAAGGACTCTGGGTTCTCTGTTACAGGCGATGCCCTGCCCCCGCTCGAACGATGTAGAGACGCCGACGCTCCACTTCTTCGGCATCGGCCCCATCGGCCCGTACAGAAACTCGATCCATCCATCCGCATGCAAGGCCAGTTGGAAGGTATAGGTTGGGCGGCCCAATATTTGTGGGTTTCCCTGCCTCCACTCCGGGACGGCTTCAAAGCTCACGACAAAGGTCTCCCTCGACACGCGCCCCGCGCGCACCGCGCCGCCCGCGCTGGGGTCCAGGTCGGCCCAGAAAGGGGCCAGCGTTCCGGCGGG
>DASVVH010000590.1:0-6654 GCA_036386615.1 Ardenticatenaceae bacterium | reverse complement strand
ATGCCCCCTGCTTGTAAGAATGGATTCTTAGAACTACTTATCCGATCAACTAGATTCATCAGCCGAGTGAGGTCATTCAGAGTAGCTAACGGCTTAGATGTAGAAGCCCAGTCCCCGTACTCAAACGCCCACCGAATAAGTAGCAAGAGATCCCAGGGACGCCAAACCCGCCATGCCTGTACGTCTCCATCTTCGACTTCGTGCAACTTTGTAGAAGCTACGATGACGAGCGATAACGGATTCCTATTTTTGATTAGATGCTGCAATCTACTAAAGGTGACATCAAAAACGGGTTGGGGCTGTCCCTTATTTTGCATTGCGGCTGCAATACTCTTAATCCTACGTTTGGACTTCTTTGCTTTTGACATTCGACCTTGCCTACTCACAGCAACCTCCACAGTCCAGCTCTCAACGAGATTCGAGGCCCCTTCTTATACGCATGGGAACAGAAAACTCGACCTTAGTGATCAAGAAGGTCTTTGTTCTTGTAGTAAGGGTCCTTTCGTGACAGATACCTGCGGCTTGCGTTAGATATCGAGGTTACGCACTTGCCGAGCGTGCATCTGGATGAAGCGGTTGCGGGAGCGGGACGGCGGAGAAGGGTGACATAGAGGAGAGTGCGGGTCATTCGGCGTTCCGCGTTACCACTTCCGCGTTGCCCCAGCCGCCGCCGCCCGGCGTCTCGACGCGCAACCGTTCGCCGGGCCTGAAGCGCCGCGTGAACTTGCCGGGCAGCGCCTCTTCCCGCCCGTCCGGGTGGATCAATACGTTGCGGCCCGGCTGCCCGGACTCGCCGCCCTGCAAGCCATACGGCGGGCGCTCTCGCCGCTCGCTCAACATCGTCACGGTACAGGGCACCAGCATCTCGTACTCCCGCACGACGCCATCCCCGCCGCGATGGTGGCCCACGCCGCCGCTCCCCTCGCGGAGGGCGTAGCGCCACAGGCGGAAGGGGTAGGCGCGCTCCAACGCCTCGACGGGCGTGTTCAGGGTGTTGCTCATGTGGACGTGAACCCCGGAGAGGCCGTCGCCTTCGGGGTGCGCGCCCATGCCCCCACCAATCGTCTCATAGTAGGCGAAGGGCGTGCCCGCCCCGGCCCGCGTGTCCAACCCGCCTATGGTCAGGTTGTTCATCGTCCCCTGCCCTGCCGCCGCCACCTGTTCCGGTAGGGCCTGCGCGAGTGCGCTGAACACTACGTCCACCACGCGCTGCGAGGTCTCCACGTTGCCGCCCGCCACCGCCGCCGGAGGCTGCGCGTTCAGCACGCTCCCCGCAGGCGCGAGCACTTTCACGGGCGTGAAACCGCCCCCGTTCACGGGCGCTTCGTCCCCAACCAGGCAGCGCACCGCGTACCAGCAGGCCGACTGCGTGATTGCCAGCACCGCGTTGAGCGAGGAGGGGAGCGCGGGCGCGGACCCCTCAAAGTCCAGTGTCACCCCGTCGCCCGCAATCGTCGCACGCACCCGGAGCGGGGCGAACGTGACCTCCCCCTCTGATACCGTCTCCAGCACGTCTTCCGCTTCGTATACTCCGTCGGGCCAGCCCGCGATGGCCGCGCGCGTCACCCGTTCACTGTAGGCGACGAGATGGCCCCCGTACTCGGCCACTTCCGCCAGCCCGTGCCGCGCGACCAACTCCCGCAGCCGCGCCTCGCCTACTGCGTGCGAGGCCCGTTGCGCCGCCAGATCGCCGCGCCGCTCGTTCGGGGTTCGCACATTGCGGAGGAGCAGGGCCAGCAGGGCCTCGTTGGTCCGCCCCGCCTCGTCCAGCTTGAGCGGGGGGATGATGATTCCCTCCTGATAGACCTCCGTTGAGAGCGGCATCGAGCCGGGCGACATCCCGCCCACGTCGGCGTGGTGTGCCCGCGTCGCTAGAAAGAACTGTGGCGCACCCTCATCCCCCACGAAGACGGGCGAGACCATCGTGATGTCCGGCAGGTGCGTCCCTCCCTCGAATGGGTCGTTCAGAATCACGAGGTCGCCCGGCTGCCACGCCCGCACGGCCCGCAACGCGGCGGCGACACTCGCGGGCATCGCCCCCAGGTGAACCGGAATGTGCGCGGCCTGTGCCAGCAGACGCCCCTCTCCATCAAAGAGGGCGCAGGAGAAATCCAGCCGCTCCTTGATGTTGGGCGAGAACGAGGTGCGGCGCAGCGTTACGCCCATCTCCTCGGCAATCCCGCTCAGGCGGTGGCGGTAGAGTTCCAGCAGCACCGGGTCGGAAGTGTGGCCGCTCACCCTGTCCCCCGCCGCGCCCTCGCGGCCCTGCGCCATAGGCTCACGTCCGAGATGCCCCGCGCCTTCCCTTCCTCCTCCAGAAAGTCCGCGATGGAATCTACGTCCCCCGCCAACACCGCGCCCCAGGCGCTAGAGATGCACCACAGTTGCTCTCCAAACAACTCGAAATCCGCCCGCAAACCCTGCGACTCTTTCAACCCCAGGACCAGATGCTCCGTCCCGCCCGACAGGATGTTCGCCACCGCATAGGCTACTTCTCCCTCCACCAATTGATTTAGCGTGCCTGTCTGCACGGAGGGCACTGCGCCGTTCCAATGATGATTCACCACCTCCAGGCAATCAATCAAATCATCGGTCTCCTGCTGCACGTCAGCGATGAGCGCCTTTCCTTCCACCTGAAGCAGAGCGTCGAGGTAACTCAGCCAATCGCCCGCGCCGGGTTCCTCCAGATTGGCATGGTAGAGAATCCTGCGGCGCGCCTCCTCGTAGTCCATCTTCAAATTCCCCTCTCACGTCCCATATCGCAGCACCACGTTCGCCCAACCATCTACCTGGCCGCGCCACCCCGGCGCGATAACGGTTGTGGTGTCGGGCTGGAAGATGAGCGCTGGCCCCTCTATTTGCGCTCCTGCCGCTAGTACCTCCCGCTCGAAGGTGGGCACGGTGCGCGGCCCCTCCCTGTCGAACCAGACTTCTGTCCGTCCAGCGGGGTTCGCCTGGTGCGGCGCGGCTTCTTGCTGTTTCAGCCACTCGACCGCTTCCAGCGCGGAGGGCGCGGCACCGCGCAGCCGCGCCGTCACCATTTCTACAGGCTGCGCGTACTGCGCTCCATATCGCTGCTGGTGCGCCGTGTGGAAGTCCTCTTCCAGTGCCGCGATGCTCGCGCCTGTGACGGGCAGCGCGAGCGGTACGGTCAACTCGTAGCTCTGCCCTTGGTAGCGGCAATCCACACTGGCTCCCCACTCCGGCGCGGCGATGCCATCCGCCGCCAGCACGCCGCCTGCTCGCTCTTGCAGCGCCGTGAGTGATTCTTGCAACCGGTCGCTCGCGGCGTCATTCATGGGGCAAAGAAGCGCCTGCGAGAAATCGCGTGCCAGGGGGGCCAGCAGCATCCCCAACGCCGAGAGCACACTGGCCTGCGGCGGCACCACGACGCGCCGTATCCCCAGCGCCTCCGCCAGGGCGCAGGCGTGGAGCGGCCCCGCGCCACCGAAGGGAAAGAGCGTGAAGGGGCGAGGGTCGAAGCCACGCTCCACCGAGACGCGCCGCAGCGCCCGCTCCATGCCCGCGTTCGCCACCGCGAGAATGCCTAGAGCCGCCTCCTCAATGCTCAGGCCGAGCGGTTCAGCGACTCGCGTAACCGCCTGGCGCGCCGCCTCCACGTCCAGGCGCATCCGCCCGCCGAGAAAGCGCGCGGGGTCCAGCCGCCCCAGCACCAGATTCGCGTCGGTGACGGTTGGCTCCGTGCCGCCGCGTCCGTAGCAGGCCGGACCCGGCTCCGCGCCCGCGCTCTCCGGACCAACGCGCAGCGCCCCGCCCGCGTCTACACGGGCGATGGAGCCGCCGCCCGCGCCAACCGTGTGAATGTCAATCACGGGGAGCCGCAGGGGCAGCCCCGCAATCTCCGACTCGTTCGAGGTGAGCACCCGCCCAGGGCAGAGCGACACGTCAGTGCTCGTGCCGCCCATGTCGAAGGTGAGCAGTTCCGACGCGTCGGTGCCGTCCACCTGCTGCATCAGCCGGAACGCGCCCACCACGCCGCCCGCCGGGCCGCTCAGGGCCAGCCGCGCCGCCTCCTGCCCGGCCTGTTCCGCCCCGATGATGCCACCATTGCTCTGCATCACACGCAGCCGCCGCGCCACGCCCAGCCGTTCCACCAGCCGCCCCAGATAGCTCGCCACCAACGGGCGCACGTAGGCATTGATTACAGTGGTCGCCGTCCGCTCGAACTCGCGGTGCTCCGGCAGCAACTCGGAGGAGAGTGTCACCGGAACATCGGGCAGCCGTTCCTGTAACAGCACCGCCGCCCGCCGTTCGTGTGCCGGGTCGAGGAAAGAGAAAAGGAATACCACCGCCAGCGACTCGATATCGGACGCGCGAATCTCCTCCGCCAGTGCCTCTAGCGCCGCCTCATCGAGCGCTACGAGCACGCGCCCCGCCTCGTCCAGCCGCTCGCGCGCCTCCCACCGCCACTCGCGCGGCACCAGCGCGGGCCGGGGGGGTTGGAGCAGGCGATATAGGTGTGGACGGTTCTGCCTGCCCAGCGCCAGCACGTCCCGGAACCCCTCAGTCGTCAGCAGCCCCGCGCGCGCGCCTTTGCCTTCCAGCAGCGCGTTCGTCGCCACCGTCGAGCCATGCACGATGTCCGCCGCGCTTACGCCCAGCACTTCCAGCCCGCGCACTATCGCCACGCTCTGCTCGCCCGGCGTCGAAAGCTCCTTGTGAGTTCGTAGGGTGCCGCGCGCCGCGTCCCACACTACGAAATCGGTGAACGTGCCGCCCACGTCAATCCCGACGAATGTCACGGCCTGAGGGGAATCCATTGTGAGGAGAATGAAGCCTGTACCTCTGCTAATCTGAAGGCCCTATAATTACTGTCATCGCAACCCCCGGCAAATCCCACCCTGACGTTACGGTGTATAATCTCTATTCGCATTCGTTGTGAACACGATGCAGAAGCAGGAACTGAACTGGAGATGAGCCATGAAAGCAACATTCACGACCACTGTTGTGAAAGCAGAGGGAAAAAACGCCACCGGCCTGCGGGTACCGGCTGAGGCAGTCGCCGCGATGGGTACAAAGAAGCGGCCTTCGGTCAAGGTTAGCATTTCAGGCTACACCTATCGCAGCACCGTCGCTGCTTATGGCGATGTGTTCATGCTGCCCTTGAGCGCGGAACATAGGGAAGCGGCTGGCGTTGAGGCGGGTGACGAGGTGGAGGTCACGATTGAGCTTGATGTCGAGCCTCGAACCGTTGAGGTTCCAGAGGACCTGGCGGCGGCACTCGCGGAGAAGCCGGGTGCAAGGGAGAGATTTGACGCGCTTGCATACTCGGCGCGCAAGGAACACGTCCGTCAGGTTGAGTCAGCGAAGGCGCAGGAGACCCGCGAACGACGGATTGCCGGAATTGTGGCGAAACTTAGCGGTTCCTGACGTTCGCCTTGCAATTCAGCAGAGCATTAAGGCTGGGCTGCTCGACGAACTGTTGTATCTCCGTAATGCATGTGCATGAGAGGTCAAGATGATTTACGAACTGGCCCCGACGCAATTCGGCGTCATCGCGCCGCTGGCCGAGGGAGTGTGGACGGACCGGGCACTTATAGATTCGGTGGCCGAGGGTACACGAGACGCGCGCGTCTTCGTGGATGACGCCGAGCAGCCCCGCGCGGCCTTCCTCTGCGTGCGCGAGGGGGATTACTACCTGCTCGGCGACCCCAGCCCCAGCCCTTTGCGCCAGTTTATAAAGGACACGCCCGGCGAGGCGGAGGTTTTCAACCAAATATTCGCCTACTTCCTACCGCAGGCAGGTTGGCAGGAGGCGCTTGCCGAGGATTCGGAGGGGGCCATTGAGTTCTTCAAAGTGCGGGCCTTCCGCTTCCTGAAGAGGACGATTGCGCCGCTAGAGGTGTGGCAGAAAGAGGCCCGCGCGGACGTGACCGTGCAGCAGATAAATGAACACCTGTTGCGAGGCGTTGACGAGGGACGCATCCACACCAACCACGAGTTTTCGCGGGAGCACCTGGAGATGATTGCCGGGGAGCGTTTCGGGTTCTGCGTGGTCGTGGAGGGGGAGGTGGCGAGCGTGGCCTGGGCCTACGCGACAAGCTCACGTTTTTCCTCGCTCTTCATAGATACGGCGGAGCCGTTCCGCCGCCAGGGTCTGGCGACACTGGCCTGCGCCGCCTTCATTGACTACAGTCTCGCGCATGGGATGGAGCCGTTGTGGGCCTGCCTGGACTCGAACCTCGCCTCGGCGGCGACGGCGTTGAAGTTGGGATTCGAGGAGGTTGCGGGCCGCATCGAGTCTGCCTGGGAGCCGCATGGCAGGAACTTCAAGGGGCCGATGGGCCTCTGGGTGAAACAAGAGGGTGGCGGAAGCTCACCGCCAGGAACCACAGTCTGGGAAAGGAAGAAGTAAAAAGGAAGAAGTAAAAAGAATAGGGAACGGCAAACGCATCAGGGCTTGTGAGATGTGGGATGTGGAATATGGGATAGCAGCAATAGCGAGAGCGCACGCGACAGGTAATTATTATGTGAAGAAAGGCTTACAAAAGCTCTAGCCACCTATCAGTTTGGGAAAGGAAAAAAGGTTATCTCGCAGACGCTGGTATCCTTGAGATGTTCAAGGCTCAAGGAAAGGAAGCGAGGATGCAAGATAACCTTCGCGTATATCATACGGTGCTAGGGGAAGTAGGC
>DASVVH010000589.1:0-9619 GCA_036386615.1 Ardenticatenaceae bacterium | reverse complement strand
TTCTTCGCGCCAACGACGTTCGCATCGAGGCCGAGACGCCCAGCACACCCATACTCTTCACTATCCTCATCAACGCCCTGCCCTTCCTCCTGCTCATCGGCCTTCTCGTCTGGTCCACCCGCTCCATGCGGCAGGCTCAGGGCGGCATCTTCCAGTTCGGCAAGTCCAAAGCCGAGCGCTACACCGAGGAGACACCCACCGTCACCTTCGGCGACATCGCGGGCGAGGAGCAGGCCAAACTCGAACTCACCGAGGTCGTTGACTTCCTCCGCCATCCCGAAAAATACGTGGCCCTCGGCGCGAAGATTCCGCGCGGCATCCTGCTCGTCGGCCCTCCCGGCACGGGCAAGACGCTCATGGCCCGCGCCGTCGCGGGCGAGGCGGGCGTCCCCTTCTTCAACATCTCCGCCAGCGAGTTCGTCGAGATGTTCGTCGGCGTCGGTGCCAGCCGCGTCCGCGACCTCTTCGACCGCGCCAAGAAAGAGGCTCCCGCCATCGTCTTCATTGACGAGATTGACGCCGTGGGCCGCAGGCGCGGCGCGGGCATGGGCGGCGGCAACGACGAGCGCGAGCAGACCCTCAACCAGATTCTCGTCGAGTTGGATGGCTTCGAGGGCAAGGCCAACGTCATAGTCGTCGCCGCCACCAACCGCCCTGACGTGCTCGACCCTGCTCTCCTTCGCCCCGGACGCTTTGACCGTCAGGTCACTGTCGGCCTCCCCGACCGCGAGGGGCGGCTGGGCATCCTCAAGATTCACGTTCGCGGTAAGCCCCTTGCCCCCGACGTAGATATAAATACCCTCGCCCGCGCCACCCCCGGCTTCTCCGGCGCGGACCTGGCGAACCTCGCCAACGAGGCCGCCCTGCATGCCGCCCGCGCCGGTCACAAGCGCATCATGCGCGAGGACTTCGACACCGCTCTGGACAAAATCATGCTCGGCGTTGAGCGCCCCCGCCTCATGGACCCCCACGAGCGCAAGGTCGTCGCCTACCACGAGGCGGGCCATGCCCTCGTCGCCCGCCTGACGCCCGGCACCGACCCCGTTCACAAAGTCACCATCATCCCGCGAGGCCGCGCCCTCGGCGTCACCTACCAGCTTCCCGTAGATGACCGCCTGAACTACCCGCGCGACTACCTCATGGGGCGGCTCGCCGTCATGATGGGTGGTCGCGCCGCCGAGGAGATTATCATTGGCGAGATTACCACCGGCGCGCAGAACGACCTTCAGGAGGCCGCCAAACTCGCCCGCCGCATGGTCACTCTCTGGGGCATGAGCGAGGAGCTAGGCGTCCTCGCCATTCCCAGTGACGGCGAGAACCCCTTCCTTGGCTACGAGATGACCCAGCACCGCGACATCGGTGAAGGCTTGGCGACCCAGATAGACCTCGCCACCCGCCGCCTCGTCGAAGAGGCGCACAGCAGCGCCAGACGCTTGCTGACCGAGCGGCGTGGCACTCTCGAACACCTTGCCAACCAGCTTCTGGAACATGAAACCCTCTCGGCAGAGGGCCTCGCCTACGTCTGGGACAGCATAGACGTGCCGGAGGCGGAGACGCCCTTCCCTGTGCCCATCGCATAAGGAGCCGCACCGACCCCCTGACCTGACCAATGTGCATCCGCCGTAGGGGCACGGCATGCCGTGCCCCTACGGCGGGCGCTACACCCAGCTTGACGTTGACTTGAGCCGCCGAACCTTTTACACTTGGCTTGACCCGTTATGTCGCAGGAGAAGCCTGATGAACGTCACGCCTCACGCCCGCAACCTGCCGCGCCGTCTCTTTGACCTCGGCCTCGGTGCCCTCCTCGGCGCGATGGCGACTCTGCTCCTCACTCGCCGCGAGCATGCCCGCCCGGAGCACGCGACCAAGCCTGCCGCTCCCGCCCAAGACCTGAAGGACGCCTACTGGACCAGAGAAGCCTACGAGGCTTGGCTCTCCGACCCCGCCCTTGCCCGCCCCTACCCTGCCGTCCCAATCGACTCTCACAACTGACCGCTACCAGGAGTCCCTATCCATGACCACCTCCTTCTGGCAGGCGCAGGCGGGCCTGCCTCGCACCAGTGAGGCGCTTCCTCACCTGGGCACCATCGAAACCGACCTCTGCATCATCGGCGCGGGCATCATCGGCTCCGGCGTCGCCTACTTCGCCGCGCAACAGGGGCTGCGTGGCCTCGTCGTCGAGGCGCGCGACGCCGCGATGGGAGCCACCGGGCGCAACGCGGGCTTCATCCTTAGCGGCATCGCAGACAACTACGCCTCGGCGGTACGGAAGTATGGCCGCGACACCGCCCGCGAGCTTTGGGCCTTGAGCATCGAAAACCGCAACCTCATGCTCCACTTCTCCGAGGAGCTAGGCGTGCCTACCGACCGTTGCGGCAGCCTCCTCCTCGCCGAGAGTGACGAAGAGGCCGAGGAGATGGCCCGCAGCGCTGACCTCCTCGCCGAAGATGGCTTTCCTGGCGAGTTCACTCCCTATGACCCGCTGAATCGGGGCTTCCTCGCCGGACTGCGCCGCCCTGCCGATGGCGTCACCCAGCCCGCCCTCCTCAATCGCGCCCTCTTGCAGAGCAGCGGTTTCGACCTCGTTTACGGCTCCCCCGTCACCCGCATCGAATCCGACGGCCACACTGTCACCGTCCACAGCGAGCGGGCCACCATTCGCGCCCGCTACCTCTTCCTGGCGACCAACGCTTTCTCCGCCCAACTGCACCCCTACTTCGAGAACAAAGTCGTGCCGATGCGCGGCCAGATATACGTCACGGAACCCGCGCCCCTCGTCTTCGACACGGCGGGCTACAGCCACTTCGGCTTCCACTACTTCCGGCAGGTGCCGGAGCCGGGCCAACCCGGATACGGGCGCTGGCTCCTCGGCGGGGGCCGCCATCTCTTCTTCGACAGCGAGAACAACAACTGGAGCGTCGAGATTTCCGACGTCCTTCAGGCTCACCTCGAATCGTGGACTGCGCGCCATTTCCCGGAGTTCGCCAACCTGCCCATCACCCATCGCTGGGCGGGTACGATGGGCTTCACCACTGACGGCCTGCCCCTCGTCGGCCTCCTGCCCGGCCACGAGCGCACTGCCTTCAGCGTCGGCTTCAACGGGCATGGCATGGGGCTGGGCGTAATGGTTGCCCGCCGTGCCCTCGACCTCCTGCTGGAAGGCCGCGACCCTAGCATCTTTTCCGTGCGCCGCCTCCACGACACGCCCGCCCTGCAAGCCTGATGGCACGTCCCGACACATCCCTACGCGGCAAAGTCGCCGTCGTGACGGGCAGCACGCGCGGCATCGGCCTCATCATCGCCGCCTACCTCGCGCGGGCGGGGGCCAATATCGTCATCTGCGGGCGCACAATGGAGAGTGTCGAGGAGGCGTACCAGCAGTTCGCCGTGATTCCCGGCGTGGAGGTGCTGGGCTGGGCCTGCGACGTGCGGAACCCTGACGAGGTGCAATCCCTGGCAGAACAGGCCGTCGCCCGCTTCGGCAAGATAGACATCTGGTTCAACAACGCGGGCATCTCCGGCCCCTTTGCCCCGACGGCGGAGATGCCGCCGGAAGCGTGGCGCGAGGTGATAGATACGAACCTCATCGGCACCTTTCACGGCACACGCGTCGCGCTACAACAGATGCTGCCGCGCAACAGCGGCAAAATCATCAACCTCGTCGGTCAGGGTGCCCGCGAGCGCGACCGCCTGCACGGCTATCTTTCGGCCTACGCCTCCTCCAAGGCGGGCGTGCTGCGCTTCACGCAGGCCGTCAGCCGCGAGTACGCCGACACCAACCTCTCGATTCTGGCGATGGCCCCCGGTTTCGTCCGCACGGGTCTGATGGAGCCTGACGCCCTCACGCACGACGCCGCCGAGCGGCTGAAGGCACTGGACAGCGCCCTCCGACGCTTCGGCACGCCTATCGAGGAGGCGGGTGAGTTGGCGGTGCAGCTAGCCGGGCCTGCCACAGATGGTGTTACAGGAAAACTCTACGAGGTGAAGCCGGGGCTGCTGCAAGTTCTGCGCGGCCTGCTCAGGCGCGGCGGCTAGCTGTACGGATACACAAGGTTAGCGTACGGGTTCATGCAGGTGATGAAGGGAGGGAAAAGCGTGTCAACGCCCAATGAGGTGGATCTTGCTGGGTGGATCCCCTTAAGGTCGCTTCGCAGATTCACTTCGTTCAGGATGACATGACTGTAGCTAGACCTTACTTGATGTACCCATGTGTGTTAACCTCGTGGAACAGTACAACTAGCGTCTAGAGCGGCATCGCGGATTGGGTGGCCTGCCCGCTTCGCGGCGGGATGCTACAGAAGCCACTCGTGCTCCAATAGACATCAGCCCGCGCCAACGCCAGCCGCTCGGAAAGCTGCCGCGCCAACCCCTCCTGTTCGCGCCACGCCAGGTTCGCGGCGGCGTAGGGTGAGCGTGCCGTGCGGTAGCCCCGGCCTCCGTCGCCCTCGGTGAAGTTGTCTACGATGATGCGGTCAGGCGCGAGTGCAAGGAGCCTATCGGCGAAATGGTCCGTGTAGGGCAGGCAGGGGGAGACGGCAATCTGCGTTTTGATGCCCTGCTGCTTTGCCTCCTCAATCAGGGCAAAGCGTTTCGCCGGGGAGGGGCCGCCCGTGAGGGCGCGCAACACCTCCGCGTCATCCGTCTCGATGGAGACTGAGAGCCACACGTAGGGGATGTGACGCATCAGGTCGAAATCCCGCGCGGCAAGGGGTGCGCGGGTCTGAATCACCAGCAGGTCCAGGTCGTCGTACTGTGTGAAGACCTCCAGACAGCCCCGCGTGACCTGATGTGTTGCCTCGATGGGCTGGTAAGGGTCAGTGGTGGAGGCCATGAAGATTCGCAGGGAGCGGCGCTGCGGCGTGCTCATCGCTGCCAACGTCTGGGCAAGCACCTCGGCGGCGTTCTCCTTCACCTGCACCGCGCTTCCCCAGGCGATGCCGGGATGGGAATGCGTCCAGTTGGGCAGGAACTGCGCGTAGCAGTAAAGGCCGCAAGTCGTCGCGCCGAAGCCGCAGCCTGTGTACGGCGAAAGCGAGTGCGTGAACGGATACGGCCCGGAGGCCAGCAGCCCGCTCTTCTGCGGCGTCAGTATCGTCTTTGCCGTGCGCGTCGTGATTTCCATCGGTTCCGCTTTCCCATTCGCGCCACTTCGGCGCTTAATTCTGCTCGTCCTGCCATCGTCCGGCTTCCCTTGTCCAACGATTGTTGAGAACGGAAAGCCCTGAACTCTGTCTGTCCGCCTCTTGACAATCCGCCGGACTCGTCTATAATCCTCTTCAACCTCGCGGGTATAGTTCAGTGGTAGAACGCTAGCTTCCCAAGCTGGATGTCAGGGGTTCGAGTCCCCTTACCCGCTCTCTCGAAGCCGCCATCCCGGCGGCTTTTTTGTTGCTCAAGGGCTGACTCAAGCACTTCGGGCGAGGGAGCGATGCTGCTATAATCTTTCCATCGTCCCTAACTCTGGTTCGCCTACAATCATGGCTATTCGTACGATACTCAAACTACCTAAACACGAAAAGCTGCTCCGCAAGCAGAGCGAACCCGTCCCGAAAGTGGGCCGCCGCGTGCGTGCCCTCGTCGCCGACCTCATTGACACGCTCGACACCGTTGACGGCCTCGGCCTCGCCGCTCCCCAGATTGGCACGCTGGAACGTGTGGCGGTGATTATAACCGGCGGGAGCGACGAGTGCGACCCGCCGGAAGAGGGCGCGGTCTCCGAAATCATCCCGCTCATCAACCCGCAGATTCTCGACGAGGGTGAGCCGGAGCGCGGCTACGATGGCTGCCTCTCCATTCCCGGCCTTCAGGGGTACACGCGCCGCCCCGCCACGCTGCGCGTCCGCTCCCTCGACCTGGACGGCAACGAGGTTGAATACCACTTCGAGGGTCTGGACGCCCGCGTCGCCCACCACGAGATTGACCACCTTGAAGGCGTGCTCTATCTGGACCGCATAGAGACGCTGGAAGAGCTTTTTTACCTCGTGGAGGATGACGAAGACGAGGATGGGGTCGCCTTCCTCCCCTACCTGGAGGTTCATCCCGAATTCCGCGCCACCCCCGACAAGCGCGAGGGCCTTCCGACGCGCGGCGTGCCGACCATCGCGGGCTAGCCTTCCGCCCACTCTCGCGAGGAGGCCAGTGAGATTCGCTGGCCTCCTTTTTGTACCCCCAATTCTTCCTCGTCCCACTTCGAGATAGGCTTGCAGATTGTCGCGCCCTCTGCTTTACTCATACTCGATTCGCGCAGCCACGAGGCAGGAGCCAGCAGGTTATGAGCACCGGGCAGAGAGTTGTGGTCGTGGGCACAACCGGGTCGGGCAAGACGACGCTGGCCCGGCAGCTATCAGAGCGATTAGCCTTCCCGCACGTAGAGCTTGACGCGCTGCACTGGGAAGCTGACTGGCAGGAAGCCCCCGACCCTATCTTCCGCGAGCGGACCGCGCGGGCGCTGGAGGGAGAGCGGTGGGTGGTGGACGGGAACTACAGCCAGGTGCGGGACATCGTGTGGAGCCGCGCCGAGACCATCGTCTGGCTCGACTACCCGCTTCCGGTCATCCTGGGCCGCCTGCTGGTGCGGACGGCGCGCCGTGTTGCCACGCGAGAGGAGTTGTGGAGCGGCAACCGCGAGCGGCTGTCGAACCAGTTTGGCAAACACTCTCTGTTCCTGTGGGCAGTGAAGACGCAGCCGAGGCACAGGCGGGACTACCCTGCCTTCTTTCAGCAGCCCGAATACGCGCATCTCCGGGTGGTCCATCTGCGCTCACCGGAAGAGACGGCCCGGTGGCTGGCGAACGTTCCGCAGGCCGTTGAGCCTGCATGAAAGTTGCTCATATAATTCGGTGTGAAGCGGGGAAGTGGCCTACTTATGACAAGTACGGCTTACAAAAGCTTACATTGAAGGGCGATGATGTCGGCCTTTGTTGACATAAAGTTGAGCTTCAAGGCCAGAACAATGGAACGCCTGTGATACCGCTACTGTGACTCCGGGAAACGTCCGTAGCGCGTCCGTCCTTCGTCTTTCGTCTTTCGTCCTTGGTCGTCTCACAGGTCGCCTTCTACAATGATTCATCGCTGAGGGGGTTGCGATGGTGCGCGTGGAGCGTGTGCTGGCTGTGGTGGGTCTGCTCCTGGCGGCGTTGCACCTCCTCTTCCCGCGTGAAGCGGGCGCGGGCGATGCGGCAGTCCGCGCCTCGGCTCCCCTCGGCACGGTCACGCGGGTAGTCGTGGAGATTGACAACCGGGGCCGCCCCGCCACCAGCGCGCTACTGTACGAGGCGCGCGAGCCTGAGCCACCTTCCGCCTCTTCGTCCGCCTCTCTGTCCGTTGCCACTTCAGGGCCGCTCCGCGTGCCGCTCCCCAACGTGCCCGGACCCATCTCCCCAGCGCTTCAGCGCGCCCTCTCTCGCCAGCCGGACCAGCCTACCGAGATGGTCGTCTACCTGCGAGAGCAGGCCGACCTGCGCCCCGCCTCCCTCGTCCCCGACTGGAACGAACGGGGCGCGGCGGTTGTGGAGACCCTGACCCAGCACGCCGAGCGGAGCCAGAAATCGCTGCTGGCCGACCTGCGGCGACAGGGCTACGAGCCGCGCTCCTTCTGGATTGTGAACGCCGTCGCCGTGCGGGGAGAGGGACAACTGGCGGAGTGGCTGGCGCAACAGCCCGAAGTCGCCCTCGTCACCGAAAACGTGAAGCACCGGCTGGACACCTCGGCCATCGAATCCTCAACGTCCTTGACTGATAGCGTCGCCTGGGGTGTGATACAGGTGGGCGCGCCCTCCGCCTGGCAGACATGGGGCGTGCAGGGGGAAGGCATCGTCGTCGGCAGCATTGACACGGGCGTGGCGCTGACGCACACGGCCCTCCTGAAGGCGTATCGAGGCTGGTCTTCGGACACCCTCTCCCACGATTTCAACTGGCACGACTTCACCAACCTGCCACCCTCGTCTGCCCCCAACGATGAGCAGGGGCACGGGACGCACACGATGGGAACGATGGTGGGGCGGCGAGCACCGGAAGGCCGCGACACGGGCATCGCGCCCGCCTCGCGCTGGATTGCGGCGCGTGCCTGCGATAGTGGCCTTTGCGGTGACACCGCGCTCATCGCCGCCGCGCAGTGGATGCTCGCTCCAACCGACCTGGAGGGCGAGAACCCGCGCCCGGACCTGCGGCCCCACGTCATCAACAACTCCTGGGGCAGTACGCCGCCGGACCCCTGGTACACGGGCTATGTCGAGGCATGGAACGCGGCGGGCATCTTCTCGGTCTTCTCCAACGGCAACAATGGGCCGGGCTGCAACACGAGCGGTTCGCCGGGCGACTACGCGGCTTCCTTCTCAGTGGGGGCGACAGACGCGGCGGACGAGGTGGCCTCCTATTCGTCGCGTGGCCCCAATTCCGACGGGCTGACCAAGCCCGACATGACGGCTCCGGGCGCGGAGATTCTCTCGACCACGATGGACGGCGCGTACGGCCTGAAGAGCGGCAGTTCGATGGCCGCGCCGCACGTTGCCGGGGCGGTGGCGCTGCTCTGGTCGGCCAACCCCGCGCTGATTGGCGACCTCACCGCCACGCGCACGCTGCTCACCCTGAATGCCCTGCCGCGCGCCTCGGACCAGTGCGGCGACGCCGAAGGCGCGGTGCCGAATAACGTCTATGGTTGGGGCAGGCTGGACGTAGCGCGGGCGGTGCAGGCCGCGCGCGTGGACGTGCCCTGGCTGGACCTGCCCCGCACTGTCGCCCTGCCGGAAGATGGCATCCAGACTGTCGAGGTGACACTGGATGCCCGACGGGTGGCCGCGCCGGGGCAGTACCGGGCGAGGTTGCTCGTGAGCCGCGAGGGGAAGTTTGAGACCATCCCCGTCACTTTCGACGTGCTGCCCGGCGCGGAGACGGCGCGGCTGCGCGGCAGGCTCGTGGACCGCTGGACGGGCGGGGGCGTGCTGGGGCGCGTGAGCTTCGCGGATGGCCCCACACTCGTCACGGAGGCTGACGGGAGCTTCACGGCCACGCTCCCTCACGGAACGCACCAGATAGAGGCGGAGGCGTATGGCTATCTGCCCGTGCGGAGTACCGTTTCGATTCCCGGCAATTCGGACCATACCCTCACGCTGGTGGAAGATAGCCCGCACCTGGAACTGCACCCGCAGCCCAACCTCACCATCAGAGGCGATTTGGAGTTCGCGGAGCAGCGGGCCGTCACCTTCACCGTTTCCAACGAGGGGCCGCGCCCGCTGGAGGTAGCGCCCTCTGTGCCCCCCACCGAATGGACGATTGAGGACGGCAGCGCTGCCACGCTGTACGATATGAGGGCCTTCCCATCGCTGCCGCTCACGGACAGCATGATTTTGACCGACTCCCTGGAGTTGGGCTTCGCGCTGCCCATCTACGGCGGGCTGGTGAACCGCCTCTACCTCAGTTCCGATGGCTGGGTCAGCGTTGCCCGGCCTGAAGGCTCCGACGCCTGGGCGCTGTGCCTGCCCGGCTCGAATCTACCCACCGGAACGCTGGCTCCTTTCTGGGCCGACCTGGACCCCGGCGCGGGCGGCACAGTGCGCGCGGGGCGCGTGTCGCGCAACACCTACGTCGTGAGCTTTGAGGCGGTCCCGGAGTGGAGGCAGGG
>DASVVH010000588.1:0-7797 GCA_036386615.1 Ardenticatenaceae bacterium | reverse complement strand
CTGTTTTTCCCGCGCCAACCCTTCTGACGGCCTACGCGGGGGGCAGCCTTTATGATCCTGTGCTGGTGGGAATTGTCGCGTCGGCGGGAGCGACATTGGGGGAGCTTACGGGGTACCTGGCGGGGGCATCCGGACGGACGGTTCTTGAGGACCACGCCCTGTATCAGCGCATCAAAGGCTTGATGGAGCGTCGAGGGTGGCTGACGCTCTTTGTTCTGGCGGCAATTCCGAATCCGTTGTTTGATGTGGCGGGGTTTATGGCCGGTGCCCTGCGCCTCCCGGTGGTGAAGTTTCTGGCGGTGACGTGGATGGGAAAGCTCCTTAAGTTCTGGCTGGTTGCCTTTTTGGGCGCGCGCTCGGTCTCCTTTCTGGACCGCTTCTTCTAGGACTGACGCAGTGTAGCTCGTGGCTGTCGTATGCGTTCGGTGGTTGAAGGGCACGTTCTTCGATAGGCTGCAATTGGTTGTCGCAACGAACCTTCTACAACAGGGCTGTGTCAACGTAACGTGGCTTGTAAAATAACTAACAGCTATATAGCAATTACTTATCGCTATACTGGCCGCTCTTCGCTCGCCAGTACTGGCTAATACTGGCCGATACTGGTCTCTGTCCGTCCGGCCCGTTGCTCGCCCCCTCTCCTCCTTCCCTTCTCCGACTTTGACACAGCCCTGCCTTCTACAAGCATACACATTGACAGGGCAGATGCTAGAGGCTATCGTACCATGCCAGGTTATGAGGTTCGGGGGTGCCGCGATGGATGCGACTATGGAGGAGATGGGCGCTGAGGACTGGCCTGCTGTCGCTGCCATCTACGATGAGGGGATTGCGACGAGCAACGCTACCTTCGAGCAGGAGGTACCCGCGTGGGAGGTGTGGGACGCGAACCACCTACCTACCTGTCGGCTCGTGGCGCGGGTTGGTGGGGAGGTGGTTGGATGGGCGGCTCTGAGTCCGGTGTCGCGGAGGCACGTCTACAGGGGAGTGGCGGAGGTTAGTGTCTACGTGGCGGCGTCGGCACGGGGGCATGGCGTGGGGCTGATGCTCCTGCAAAGGCTGGTGGAGGAATCGGAGCGGGCGGGCATCTGGACGATGCAGGCGGGCATCTTTCCCGAAAACGGGGCCAGCATCCGGCTTCACGAGCGGTGTGGCTTTCGCGTGGTGGGGCGGCGGGAGCGCATTGGGCAGATGAATGGCGTCTGGCGCGACACGGTTTTGATGGAGCGGCGCAGTAATGTTGTTGGGAATAGCTAGAGTGGAAAGCATGATATGCGGGACGTAATGGGAGCCATCGCGCAGTGGCGCAGCGAGGGAAAAGCGGTTGCGCTGGCGACTGTGGTGCGGGCGGAGGGGTCGGCCCCCAGGCGCGAGGGGGCGAAGTTAGTCGTCTCAGGCGAGGGGGAGATGGTCGGCTCGGTGAGCGGCGGCTGCGTGGAGGTGGATGTGCTGCACCACGCGCTAGAGGTGCTGGCGGAGGGGAAGTCGCGCCTGCTGCACTACACCATCACCGACGATATGGTGTGGGAGGTGGGGCTGGCCTGCGGCGGCTCAATTGATGTTTTCGTTGAGCCATTATTCGGTACATCCAGAGGCGAGTTGCAAGCGTCAAACAGCAAGGACGCCGGTTTCGTTCGTGAGCACCACGTCTGAAACCGCGCCGACCGACATCCTTCAGAGGTTGGAGGCGGCGCTGGCGGCTAACGAGTTGGTGGCTCAAGCCACGCTGTTGAGTGGCGCGGAGCCTGTCGGCGCGAAGCTGCTCGTCTTTGCGGGTGGCGAAGTGGTTGGTAGCCTGGGTGCCGCGTGGCTGGACGAATTGGTGCGGCGCGATGCTGCGGAGATGATGGGGCAGTTGCGCGGCTCGGTGGCCCGAAGCTACGAGTACGAAGTGCCGGGGGAGATGGGACAGCGCGCGCGGGTCTTCATCGAGGTTCTGCCGCCGCCGCCTAGACTGGTGATTTTCGGGGGTGTTCACATCGCCCTGCCGCTCGCGGCCTTTGCGAAGATACTTGGCTTTCGCGTCGTGGTCGCGGACCCGCGCTCGCATTTCGCTAACCGCGAGCGCTTTCCTGAAGTGGACCTCATTCTCGCGGAGTGGCCCGAAGAGGCTGCGGAGCAGATGGCGCTCGGCCCCGCCGACTACTGCGTCATCCTCACGCACGACCCGAAGATTGACGAGCCTGCGCTGAAGGCACTGCTCTCGCAGGATGTGGCTTACGTGGGGGCGATTGGCAGCCGCGCCACGCACGCCGAACGCTTCGAGCGGATGGCACGGCAGGGCGTGAGCGCGGAGGCGCTTTCGAGGGTGTACGCGCCAATCGGCCTAGATTTGAAGGCGGAGACGCCTGAAGAGATTGCTCTAGCCATCATGGCGGAAATCGTGGCTGTGCGGCGCGGCGGCAGGGGTGGGTTTCTGAAAGATAGAGGAGCGAGGACAGAGGACGGAGGAAGGTAGTGTAGCGACGTTCCTCTGTCCTCATCCTTCGGTCCTTAAAGAAAAGGCCCCGGAGCGTGTGGTACATTGCTCCGGGGCAGAGCCTGACTTCTAACTAGTTAGCGACCAGGCTCAAGGACTAGTGTACCACAGGCAAAGGCCGATTGTCCAAGGACTTTGGTACTACTGCAAAGGAAAATCGTAGATGACAACGATGCGGCGACTCCTTCTCGGTCTGCTCGCAGCCCTGCTCCTGATGGTGGCAGTGCTGCCCCGAACAACGCTGGCGGCCCCAGCCGCTCAGTCCACCGCCTGCCTCTTCTTCACCGAGACGGGTGGCGGACAGGGTGGCTTCTCCGTGTGCGACGACGGGCAGGCGCAGTTCCGCGCAGCCTTCCAGCAATGGGGATTGCAGAAGGTTGGCTATCCCGTCTCGCGGCGGTACTCGCGCGATGGCTTTGTGACGCAGGCGTTCCAAAAGGCCATCATGCAGTGGCGGCAGGACTCGAACGGGGTGGTGCTCGTCAATGTCTTCGACGACCTCCATAACGCGGGGTACGACCAGCGGCTGCTGGAGACGCGCCAGACGCCCACGCAACTCCCGCCGGGCTGGGATGGCGCGGGGTTGACCTTTCAACAGGTGGTGCAGAAGCGGCAAGCGCTGCTGAGTGCGCGGCCCGCGCTGCGGACTGCCTATTTCGCTTCGAGCGACCCGCTTACTTTCTTCGGGCTGCCGACCTCCGAAGTGAAGGACATGGGCAACCACTACGCTGTTCGCCTGCAACGGGCTGTGCTTCAGGAATGGAAAGAGGATGTGCCCTGGGCGCGCGCGGGGCAGGTGACGATTGCTAATGGCGGCGACATCTCGAAGGAGCTTGGCAGCCTGCCCGTCGAGGCTCTGGTGGCGGAGGCTGGACCTCCCGCGCCTGTCGCTGGCGTGCCCCCTGCTCCGGCTCCGCCCGCTTCGCCCGCGCCCGCGCCGCCTGCCGGGCCGGGAGCCAGTGTTGGCCTTCCGACGCGGCTGCGGATTCCCGACCTGGGGGTGAATGCCGCCGTCGAGAGCGTGGGGCAGACGAGCAGCGGCGCGATGGATGTGCCGCAGGGCGTGATGAACGTGGGGTGGTACAACCTGGGGGCGCGGCCCGGCCAGGTCGGGAACGCGGTGATGTCGGGCCACCTGGACGATTACAAGGGCGACGCCGCCGTCTTCTGGCGACTCAACGAGTTGCAGGTAGGCGACATTGTGATGGTGGCGGACGCGAACGGCAGGGAGTACCGCTACGAGGTGATTGATAAGGAGACTTACCGCTTTGACGACCCTGTGCCGCTCAACCGCATCTTTGGCTACAGCGTCACCAGCAACCTGAACCTCATCACCTGCAACGGCACCTGGGACCGGAACGCCCGTAACTACGACAAGCGGCTCGTGGTCTATACGCGCCTCGTGAGGTAAGGGGTGAGGGCCACAAAGCTGATTTATGTGAAGTAGAGCCTACCAAAGCCTACCTGAGAGCGAGATACAGGTAGGCTTTGGTTTACATAAGATGGATAGGGCGGCGCGACTGTACGCCTTTGATGCGGCTACAGGGCTTCTATCGAGATGATGGGACTTCGACGGGCGGGAAGAGGAGTTCGTTGATGTAGCGTTCGGTCCAGGCGGTGCCAAACATCTTTGCCAACAGGCCCAGCCCCCGGTCATCGGTTCGGTGGGCGGCCATGTAGCCGTCCTGTACCCTGGCCGCGTTGGACTGTAACTCCGGCCTCGCAACACTATGCTGTGCGAGTTCGACAAAGTAGCGGGGGAACTCGCGGAAGACGGAAGCCGCCGCGTCGCGCTGCGAGAGGGGAACGCGCGTGTAGAGCGCCAGGGGCGAGAACCAGTTCGTACACCAGTCGGGGAGCACTCCGCCAGACGGTAGCTCCGGGTGGGCGGTAAGGCGGGCGGCGAGTCCGGCGAACTGTGCCTCGCGCTCCGGCCCAACTGGGAGGGTGGGGGAGAGGTCCACCGCGACCATGCCCTGTTCCCGGCGGATGGCGACGAGGTCCGCGCCGAGGATGGGCAGTGGCTGCGCGAAATCGGGTAGGCAGACGATGTTGCCAATCTCCAGCGACGGCCCCTTGACGACGGCGAAACGCGCTTGCCGGATGGTGTCGCTACGGTAGGCGCGGGTCTCTATGGTAACGTGCTCTCCCTTCCAGCTTCCCTCGGCAAATGCGAGGGCGGGGTCCACCGCCACCGGAAGCAGCGCCAACTCGCGCACGAGCCACGCTTCTGTTTCCAGCGTCAGGGCCACGAAGTCGAAGCCGTCACTCACGAGAGCACCTCGTACCAATCCACCGAGCGCTCCTCGCGGGCAATCTTCAAGCCGCCTGAAATGTTCTGTATCCGGCTGTGTGCCTCCCGAAACGCCCCATCTTTGCGGTAATGCTCGTAGGCCGCGCGGTCGGTCCAGCGAGTGTATACCATGAATTCATCGGGCTGGTCCAGGCCGCGCAGTACCTCGACGCCCAGGCAGCCGGGCACCGTCTCGGCTAGATGGCTGCGGCTGCGATACTGCTCCGCCAGGGCATCCGCGTTCCCACTCGTCACGCGGATGCGCGAGATGACCACAATCATGCTCGGCCCTCCCAGATGCTGGCGCGTGCCGCCGCGCAAACCGCACGCACGGTACGCCGTGCCGCCGGGTCAATAGAGTCCAGGCTCTCTTCCAGCACGAGTAGGCTTTCCCGGAGATGGGCTTCCGGCACGCCGTGACGCGCAAGGAAATCTTTAATCCAGGCGAGGTAGTCAACAAAATGCTGGGGCTTCTCGTTGGCGATGGCGTCGGCCAAGTAGGAGAGATGATAGAGAAAATCGTCGCGGCAGCGGAGCCGGGCACGTTCTCCACCCTGCTCCAGCCAGTCAGGGTGCCGTTGATAGAGGACCGCAACAGAGTGGTCTGCAAGGCGCTCGGCCTCCAATTGGAGCAGGCGCGCGGGGCCATCGTCGTAGACAAGCGCCTCTTCCGCCGCGCGGAGGTAGGCGATGGCGGGTTCCGTGTCGCCGGGGAGTTCTTCGCCAATGGCGCGCGCGAGGCGCGAAAAGTTCTCGGCTATGTGGCGTGAGCACATGCCGCGATTGGTAAGCGTAACCTGTAGCCAGCGCGAGTAATGGGTAATGAGGAGCAGTTGCTCGAACCGCAGGGCTGCGACGAGGTGAGAGATGTGATAATGGCCGTCCTGCCGGGCAAACTCCCGCCCGCGCTCGCCGAAGCGCTCGTCCCAGAAGGGATTGGCGTACATCTCTCTGAAGACCCGCTCGACTAAAGCTGGCGCACGGGCCTCCAGTTCGGCAATAAGCTCGCGCATACCTTTTGGCTCCTCCGCGAGGTATACTAACGCGAGAAAAGGGAAAATAAAAACAGTGGCCCGGCTTCCCCCCGGAGCCGGGCCATTGTTTACAAGTGCGCGTTCCCCCAAACACGCCGGAATTATCTGCTTTCCTGAAGAGCAACCCGCGTGCCACGATTCGACTTCTTCTCTTCAGGCTTGCGGAAGAGAGGAAGTCGAATCGTTTTTGACACAGTGCATCATAAGCCTATATAATCCCCAAACAACTGTTTGGTTGGCTAGTTTTGCAGCCGTGCCTGTTTGACCACCCCAGATTGCCGCGCCGATGCGTCCGACACTGCTGTCATTGCGGCCCATTGCTTCAGGAGGATAACCTGATGAGCGAGAAACCCTGGCTCCAATACTACGATGTAGGCGTACCGGAGACCATCGCCATCCCCGATGTGACGCTTCCCGATCTGCTGGCCGCGACCGCGCGGCAGTACCCAACCCGCCCCGCCCTCGCCTTCTTTAACCAGGACATGACCTATAGAGAGTTGGACGAGGCGGTGAACAGCTTCGCCGCGGGGTTGCAGGTGCTCGGCTTGCAGAAGGGCGACCGCGTTTCGGTCTACATCCCTAACTCCCCCCAATTCGTCATCGCCTACTATGGCACGCTCCGCGCGGGCGGCATCGTCGTGCCGACCAATATCCAGTACGTCCCCCGCGAGTTGAAACACCAACTGGAAGATAGCGGCGCGAAATACGTAGTCTGCCTCTCCAAGTTCTACGACGGTGTGAAGCAGGTGCGGCGCGACACAGCCGTCGAGCACGTCATCGTCACCAACATCAAGGAATACTTCCCCCGCGTGACGAACGTTCTCTTCACCCTCTTCAAGGAGAAGAAGGACGGGCACCGAGTGGACATCACCGAAGACCGGGGCACCCACTGGTTCCAGGATGTGCTTGAAAACGGGAGGGCGCGGGGCCTGGAGCCGGTTCAGGTTTCCCCTGAAGATGTGGCCGTGCTCGGCTACACGGGCGGCACGACGGGCGTGCCGAAGGGGGCGATGCTCACCCACCGCAACCTCGTGGCGAACGTCAAGCAGGTGCAGGCGTGGGATACTGAGATGCGCGCCGGGCAGGAAGTGACGATGGGCGCGCTTCCCTTCTTCCACTCCTATGGTATGACAACCTGCATGAATCTGGCCCTCGCCAGCGGCAACAAGCTCGTCTGCATCCCCAACCCGCGCGACCTTAAGGACGTGCTGAAGAACGTGGAGAAGCACAAAATCACGCTCTTCCCCGCCGTGCCCACCCTCTATACCGCCATCAACAACTATCCCGACATCGGCAAGTACGACATCGGCACCATCCGCGCCTGCATGAGCGGCGGCGCGGGGCTGCCCGTCGAAGTGCAGAAGCGCTTCGAGGAGCTAACGGGCGCGAAGCTGGTCGAGGGCTACGGCCTGACCGAGACCAGCCCGGTCACCCATGTCAACCCACTCAAGGGCAAGCGCAAGATTGGCAAGATTGGCCTCCCCATCTCGAACACGGAGGCCCGAATCGTCAGCGTAGACACGGGCGAACCAGTCGCGCTGGGCGAGGTAGGCGAGATTTGCGTTCGTGGGCCGCAGGTGATGAAGGGCTACTGGAACCAGCCCGGCGAGACGACGAAGGTCATAAGCGAGGATGGCTGGTTCCACACGGGCGACATCGCGCGGCTGGACGAGGACGGCTTCTTTGAAATCGTGGACCGCAAGAAGGACATGATTATCGCTAGTGGCTTCAACATCTACCCGCGCGAGATTGAAGAGGTGCTGTACGAGCACCCCAAGATTCTGGAAGCGGCGGTCACGGGCATTCCCGACGAATACCGGGGTGAGACAGTGAAAGCCTACGTCGTGCTGAAGGAGGGCGAGACCGCCACCGCCGAGGAAATCATGGGCTTCTGTGCCGGGGAGTTGGCCCCCTACAAGCGGCCCAGGGCCGTCGAGTTCCGCAGCGAGCTACCCAAGTCTATGGTCGGCAAGATTCTCCGCCGCGTCCTCGTCGAG
>DASVVH010000587.1:0-12533 GCA_036386615.1 Ardenticatenaceae bacterium | reverse complement strand
GCCTCTTGCAGCGCGTCATTCCGAATGATACAGGCTCCGCCACGCAAACGAACTGACAGTCGTCAAAAGCTTCTCTGCCCGCGAGGAAACCTGATATCCATTCAACCTCTTTATTGTACCTTGTCCCCGGACCAACCCGCTAGAGGCGAAGATACCGATTCCAGAGTACTCAAGTACCTGGTGTGACTTGCCTCACATCTATGCTTTATGTCAACTATGGCCTACCTTTATCGGCTTCTCAGGTAGGCTTTGGTAGGCCGTACTTCACATAAGTCGGCCCCGGCTCCCCCGCTCTGCTCTACCAACGCCCTGCTACTTACTGCCTTTACTTTATCAGCACTTCCGGCTAAAACTAAGGCATCCACTTACCCGGTTCGCCAGCCCGGCTTGAGCCGGGTACTCCATCTATCCTTTATCCTCCCGCCCATGAGCCTCGACGCTGCCGCCTCCGCCGACGTGATTGCTCCACGCCGGACCATCGTGCGTGCTGCCGGGGCGCTCGGCCTGGGCAACGTCGCCAGCCGCGTCCTCGGCCTCGTGCGCGAGACGGTCATCGCCTCGCAGTTCGGCGCGGGCACCCTCTTCGGTGCCTTTGTCGTCGCCTCGCAGGTGCCGACGACCATCTACGACCTGCTCATCGGCGGCCTGCTCGCGGCGGCGCTCGTGCCCGTCTTCAGCGAATACGCCACGCGGGATGACGAGAATCGCGCCCTCTGGAGGCTCGCGGGTCTCGTGCTGTCGGTCGTCACGCTGCTGCTGGTACTCTTCACGGCGCTGGTGATTCTCTTCGCGCCACAGGTCACATTCCTCTATCTGAGCGAGGCACCCCCGGAGTTGCAGGCGCAGACGACCACGCTGGTGCGGCTCGTCGCGCCCTCCATCCTCTTCTTCGGGTTGAGCGGAGTGCTGACGGGGCTGCTCTACGCCCTCAAACGCTTCACCTTCGCCGCCTTCGCCAGCTCTTTCTTCAATCTGGGCCTCATCATCGGCGCGCTCGGCATCAGTCGCCTCTTCGAGGGGGACGCCCGCATCATCGGCCTCGCGCTCGGCCTCGTCCTCGGCAGCGTGCTCCAACTCGCGCTGTTGCTGCCCGACCTGCGTGGCGTGCCCTTCCGCTTCCACGTCGGCAGCTTCTGGCGCGACCCCGGCATCCGCCGCATCGTCGCCCTGTACCTTCCCGTCGCGCTCTCCTTCGTCGTCTCCAACATCGGCGTCATCATGGACCGCAACCTGGCGAGCAGCACCGCCGCGTCAGCGGACACCCTCTCCTGGATGCGCTACGCCACCACGCTCATTCAACTGCCGATTGGCCTCGTCGCCGTCGCCATCTCGCTAGCCGTGCTGCCAAACCTCTCGCGGCTCTCCGCGCTGGACGAGCAGGCAGGCTACCGCCGCGTGTTACAACGCGGGCTACGGCTGGTGCTCGTGCTCATCGTCCCCGCGACGATTGGCCTCCTCGTGCTGGGGCAGCCCATCGTGAGCCTCCTCTTCGAGCGCGGGGCCTACACGCCCTACGACACCTACTGGACAACCTGGGCCTTGCGGCTCTACCTGCTAGGCCTGCCCTTCGCCGCCATAGATCAGGTGCTCATCATCGCCTTTTACTCCCGGCAGGACACCTGGACGCCCGCGCTCGTCGGCATCGCGACGGTGGTCATCTTCCTCGTGGTAGCGCTGCTCCTCGTCGGGCCGTTCCAGATGCTAGGGCTGGTCTTCGCCAATTCCGTGCAGCACTTCGCGCACGCGCTCATCATGGTCATCCTCCTCCAGCGCCACATGGGTGGCCTGACCGGGGGCGGCCTGCGCGCCGCCGCGCCGCGCATCCTTCTGGCGGCTGCGGGCATGGGGCTGGTCGTCTGGCTGGTCGCCAGCGCCACCTCCGGCCTTCAGCCCGGCTTCATCGGCAGGGTGCTGGCCGTGCTCCTCCCCGGCGCGGCTGGCCTCGCCTCCTATGCCCTCTTCACCACGCTCCTGCGCCTGGAAGAGGCGCGCGAGGTAGCCCACATGCTCCTCCGCCGCTAGCTTTTCATTTTCCCCCATTTTCCGGTTATAATCCCCGTAGAAATTCATTGAAGTTGGACGGTCACAGGGTCTTACAACGCGAGGGTGGTGACGTTCCCTTCGTCCTTCGTCCTTCGTCTTTCGTCGCCCACTATCAAACTTCCTGGCTGCCCCGCCAGATGACGTTCAAACCGGCATGAAATGGTGCCGGAAAAAGGAGAAGTGATGGCCCGTAAACCACAGCGCAACATGCCCAAGGTTCCGCGCAGCAGCGCGAGCACGAGCGGCAGCCCCGCCGCGCGGCAAGCACGCAGCGCGACCTCCGAAGGTGCTCGCGCCTACGGCACCGCGCAGCCCCAGCAGAACGATTTGGAGCAGGAGTACGGACATGTGCGGCGTGACCTCGCCCGCATCGGCATCTTCGGCACGCTCATCTTCGTTGCGATGTTCATCCTCCGCTTCGCCGTCGGCCTCTAATCGCTGGACCCCACGCCGCCGGACCTGCGAGTTCTAGTCTACTCGCGGGTCATTTTCTGTTCTCTGGAAGTTGCGGCTATCATGCAATCTCCTTCCACCAGAGAGCCAACACTGGTTTATGCGGCTGGCAATCATCGCAGACATTCACGGGAACATTCACGCGCTCGATGCCGTCCTCCACGACATCGAGGCGCTGGGCGTGGATGAGGTCGTCGTCAATGGCGACCTCGTGAACCGCAACCCCAACAATGTACAGGTGATGGAGCGGCTGGCGGGCCGCAACTACCCTACCACGCTCGGTAACCACGACGACCTCGTCAGGCTGTGGGTCGAGCGCGACCCCGCGCTGCCCGCCGCCTGGTTCGATGACCCTTTCTGGGGCGCGACAGACTGGTCCGCCCGCCAACTGGCGGATGCCGGGTGGATTGACGCCCTCCGCGACCTTCCCATGACCTACCGCGTCGCGCCGCCCGGCGCGCCCACCGTGCTCATCTCGCACGGCAGCCCGCGCCACTACCGCGAGGGTTATAGCTGGTACCTTACCAATGAGGTCATCGAGGAAATCGTGACCGCCTACCCCGCCGATGTGCTCGTCGGCTCGCACATCCACCGCCCCGTCGAACGCAGGTGCAACGGGCACGTCATCCTGAACACAGGCGCGGTCGGCGCGCCCTTCAACAGCGACGCGCGTGCCCAGTATCTCCTCCTCACCCTCACAAACAACCTCTGGAACTGGGAATTCCGCGCCGTTCCCTACGACTACGAAGCCGCCCTCGCCGCCTTCGAGGAGATGGGATACCTCGCCGAGGGCGACCTGAGCGCCTTTATCTTCTATGAGGAACTGCGCTACGCCCGCGCCATCTACGCCCCCTATTGGAGTTGGTCGGAGAGCAACGACCTCCCTATGAACTGGACCACCTGGTCCGAATTCTACCGTGAATTCCAGCCTACGCTGGCTCCCCCTCACCGCGCATCACAAACCCACTAGCCACCCCTGCCTACGACCTCCACTAAGTCCCCTTCCTTCATCCTTCATCCTTCATCCTTCATCCTTCACTCCTGTCGCTCCATTTGCGGCCCAAATGCCTCCTATCCTACAATACATATCTTCCAGCCAAGAGGCTGCATCCCCACCCAAAAGGACCGCTAGACCATGAACCCTGACTTCAGAAACGTTGACCCCTTGGATTGGAGCACCGTTCAACCCCACGTAGACACCCTCCTCGCCACCGACCTCACCCGTGAGAACGTAGGCGAATGGCTGCAACGCTGGAGCGACCTGACCGCCATCCTTCAGGAAGGCGGCGCGCAGGTCTACCGCGACGTATCGGAGAATACCGCCGATGAGGAAGCCGACCGCCGCTTCCTCATCCTCGTCGAGGAGATTCTGCCCAAAGCACAGGTCGCGGAGCAGGCCCTCAAACAGAAATTGCTCGCCCTTGAAGGACACGAGCCGGGTGCCGACACCCAGCAGATGATGAAACGCTTCCGCACCGAGGTCGCCATCTACCGCGACGAGAACGTTCCCATCACCAGCGAGTTGATGAAGCTGGCGAACGAGTACGAAAAGATTGCGGGCGGCATGACGATTGAGTGGGACGGCAAAGAGGAGACTATACCCCAGGCCGAACTCCACCTCCAGGACAGCGACCGCGAAACCCGTGAGCGTGCCTGGAACCTCATCATGCAGCGCTTCCTTCAGGAGCGTGAGCGCCTCAACGAGCTATACCAGCAGATGCTCGTCCTGCGCCGCAAAATCGCCAACAACGCGGGCTTCGACAACTTCCGCGACTACCAGTGGCAGGCCCTCTCCCGCTTTGACTACACCCCCAATGACACCTTCACCTTCCACGACGCCATCGAGCACGAGGTCGTCCCCCTCGCCCGCGACCTCTACGCCGAGCTACAGGCGAAACTTTCCCTCGATACGCTCCGCCCCTGGGACGTAAAGGTCGAGCCGGAAGGCAAAGCTTTCACGCCCTTCAAAGACGCTGAAGAATTGGAAGCAGGCGGCTACCGCATCTTCCAGCAGGTAGACCCCGCCCTCGCCGCGCACTTCGTCGCCATGCGGGACGGCTTCCTCGACCTCGCCTCGCGCCCCAACAAAGCGCCCGGCGGCTACTGCCAGGACTTTCCCGTCTCCGGCAAGGCATACATCTTCATGAACGCCGTCGGCACCCACCGGGACGTGAGCACCCTGCTCCACGAGGGTGGTCATGCCTTCCACTTCATGGAATCCCAGCACCAACCGCTCGTCTGGAACTATAACGCGCCGATGGAGTTCTGCGAGGTCGCCTCGATGGCGATGGAACTCCTCAGCGCCCCCTACCTCGCCCAGCAGCACGGCGGCTTCTACGACGAGGCCGACGCCCGCCGCGCCTACGCCAGCCAACTCCGCGACATCGTTTTCTTCCTGCCCTACATGGCCGTCGTGGATGCCTTCCAGCACTGGGCCTACGCCGACGCGCCCGAAAACGTCACCCCCGCCGAGCTGGACGAGAAGTGGAGCGAGTTGTGGGACCGCTTCATGGTCGGCATTGACTACGGCGGCCTCCAGACCGAGAAAGAGACGGGCTGGCACCGCAAGGTCCACATCTTCACAGTCCCCTTCTACTACGTCGAGTACGGTCTGGCCCAGCTTGGCGCGCTCCAGGTGTGGCGCAACGCCCTCAAGGACCAGGCAAAGGCCGTCGCCGATTACCGCGCCGCCCTCGCCCTCGGCAACACCGTGCCGCTGCCCGAACTCTTCAAGACCGCCGGGGCCACCTTCGCCTTTGACCGCCAGACCATCGGCGAGTTGATGGTGCTCATCCGCGAGCAACTGCTGCGCCTGCAAGAGCCGCAAGCCGTATAGGCAAGCAATTCCAGCGAGAATAGGCACAGTCCCCATTCTCGTGAATAACAGAAGCAGGCTGTAACACATCTGGTCAATACCAGAGGAGGCGTCGCGATGCGTCCGTATCTACTACTCTGGGTTGTCTCATGGTTCGCTCTATCACTCATCATGGGGCTGGCCTCGCCGCCCGCAGTGGCTCAGGCATTACCGACGGCCCCTCTGAGCGCGGTTGTCGCCGCGCCGCCTGCAAGCTCTCATCACCTCTCCCTCGTCTCCCATGTTGGGGGACTCGCGCACGCGATTGCAGTGCAGGGCCACTATGCCTACGCAGCCATTGGGCCAAGCCTCGTCATCTTGAACATCGCCGAGCCGAACCACCCTGTCGTCGTGGGCCAATCAGAGCTTCTCTGGCGGCGCGTCTATGATGTGGCGGTGGCGGATGGATACGCTTACGTCGCGGCAGTTGGGGGCTTGCACATCCTCGACGTTACCAATCCTGCCACGCCAGTAGTCGTTGGGTTCCAGCGCATCGCGGGAACGCCCTATGCCATCGCTGTGGATGGTCGCCACCTCTACGTCGCCGCCCGAGAGCACGGCCTACGAGTCATCAATGTGGAAGCGCCAGCCGCCCCGGTAGAAGTTGGCTTCCTGGACACCCCCGACTCTGCCTCAGACGTAGCAGTCGCCGGAGGGTATGCCTTTGTCTCTGATTCTCGGGATGATTACGAAGGCGGAGTCAGGATTATCAACGTAGCCGACCCAGCCCACCCATCGGAGACGGCTGTTTATCCCGGCCTGCTCCGCGCGTCGGGAATCGCAGTCGCGGGGGACCATGCCTACGTCACCTCCGGGAACGGTTTGCACATCCTCGACGTGAGCGATCCCGCTACACCAGTGCGAGTGAGCGTCGTCCAAGGATCGAATTTATGGGGCGACGTTTTTGTTGCCGGGGAGTACGCCTACCTTGCTGGTGGCTTGGAGTTACACATCATAGACGTAAGCGACCCTGCCAACCCTTCCACCACTGCTCATCACCCCCTGCATCCTGGGGCCGCAACCAGCGTCGTGGTTGCCGGAAACCATGCCTACGTTCCCACAGGGGAGGGCGGTCTCCGTATAGTGGACGCGAGCAACCCACAGACCCCCGTAGACGCCGGGGCTTACGAGGCTCCCACATGGGCAAACGAGGTGGCTGTCGTCGGGGAGCACGCCTACGTGGCAGACAGCTTCGGTGGGGTGCGTATCCTTGACATGACCGCCTCCACGCCGGAACAGATAGGTCAGTATGACACCCCTGGCTTTGCGGAGAGCATCGTCGTGAGCGGCACCCACGCCTACGTCGCCGATGACCACGGAGGCTTGCGGATACTCGATGTGTCGAATCCCACTATGCCCGCCGAGGTAGCTGCCCGCGCCGGATTGCGGGCCATAGATGTCGCGGTGGCAGGACACTATGCCTATATCGCAACGGGAGACGACGTTGCAGGGTTACGGATCGTGGATGTAGCCGACCCCGCCAACCCTGAAGAGGTGGGCTGCTACTGCCCGCAGGAGTCGTGGAGCTACCACACCGTCTTCGCCAGCAACGACTACCTGTACCTCTCCGCTCAATACGGGCGCGCTCAATGGGTCCATATTCTCGATGTGTCAGACCCTACCGCGCCTGAACTTGTGGGCGCGGTGGACTCCGGTTACGAGATTACGGACATTGCCGGTGAATACGCGTTCATGATTGATAGCGAATCCAACATGCAAGTGATGGATGTCAGCACCCCTGCGGAACCGGAAACCATAGGGTTCTTCGATGGGCCGGGACGCATCACCGACGTTGACGCGAGTGGTGATTATGCATACGTTGCTGAGGAGCGAGCGTGGAACGATACGGAGCACTTGAGCGGCGGCCTGCGCGTTCTGGATGTAAGCGACCCGTCCACCCCCCGGCAAGTCGGTTTCTATTACCTTCCGGTTGACAGTCCACAGGTGACAGTCGTGGGAAATGATGCGTATCTGGTTGCCAACTGGCAGGGACTTTTCCGGCTGCGCTTCAACCCGGACGCCCGTGACCTTTATCTACCCCTGCTTATGAATAGTGCCACGCCGACGACCGCGAGCCTATTGGCGAGTTGATGGTGCTCATCCGTAAGCCGTGTAGGGGGGTACGAAGTAAGAGAGTTTGTGAAAAGCGGGGCCTATACAACCGGCCCCGCTTTTCAGCCCATAGAGGCAGCGCGTCTTGACCGTCCTCACTAATAACGTTGCATTCACGCGCCAGGGGGAGTACTATTGCTCTAAACAGGAGGACCCATGATTCACTACGCTGACTTGGCCGTCTACACCCCCGATGGGGAGTTGTTGTTAGTCGTTGAGGTAAAGAACAAGCGGAACGCATCGCCAGAATGGGCCGCGCAGATGCGAAGAAACCTACTTGTTCACGGAATGATTCCAGCCACCCTCTATTTTCTACTGGCACTCCCCGAGTATTTCTTCTTGTGGAAAGGTGCTCACCAGAGCATAGATGTGATACCACCGGACTATATGATTGAGACAGCCCTCACCTAACCAGACACTTCTTATAACACCTTCAGTAACCATGCCCGAATCGCCCTACCCCATGATTTCAGTGGACGAGGCAATCAACCTCGTCCTGGCGAACGTTGCCCCTCTGCCGCCCGTCCAGCAGCGCTTTGACGAGGCGCAGGGTTGGGTGCTTGCCGAAGAGATAGTCGCCTCCGAGCCACTGCCACCCTTCCCCGCCTCGACGGTGGACGGCTTCGCGGTGGTCGCGGCGGACGGCGCGGCGGAGCGCCTGCTGGTCGGCGAGCAGTTCGCGGGCTACGATGCCGCCCTGCATGTCGAGCCGGGGCAGGCGGCGCGCATCACGACGGGCGCGCCCGTGCCCGCCGGGGCCGACGCCGTGATGATGGTCGAGTGGAGCCGCGAGGAGAACGGGCGAGTCCGCTTCTCCCGCGCTGTCGAGTCGGGAGCCTACGTCCGCCCCATCGGCAGCGACATCCGCGCCGGGCAGAGAGTGCTGGAGGCCGGGCAGCCGCTCGGCCCCGCCGAGATTGGCCTGCTCGCCACCGTCGGCGCGGCTACCGTCTCGCTCTACCCCCCGCCCATCATCGGCGTGATGAGCACGGGCGACGAATTAGTCGCCCCAGACCAGACCCCCGGCCCCGGCCAGATACGCGACTCCAACCGCTTCTCCCTCATGGCCGCCGTCCGCGAGGCGGGCGCGGAGCCGCTGGACCTCGGCATCGCCCCCGACACCTGGGACGCCCTCCTCGCCTTCATCGAGGTCGGGCTGCAACGCTACGACGCAATGGTCACGAGCGGCGGCGTTTCGATGGGCGAACTGGACCTCGTGAAGCCCCTCCTCGAACAGCGCGGCACCATCCACTTTGGCCGCGTCAACTTCAAGCCCGGCAAGCCCGCCACCTTCGGCACCCTCGGCGGCAAACCCTTCTTCGCCCTGCCCGGCAACCCCGTCTCCTCGCTCGTCTCCTTCGAGGTCTTCGTCCGCCCCGCCCTCCAGAAGATGCGCGGCCTTCCTCCGTTGCACTGGCACCGCCCGTGTGTCCCCGCCCTGCTCGACCACCCCGTCCGCCACACCCCCAGCCGCACCGAATATCAACGCGCCATCCTCCGCTTCGACCCCGCCGATGGCCGCTTCCACGTTAGCACCACCGGCAGCCAGGAATCCTCGCGCCTCCTCTCCATGCTCGGCGCGAACGCCCTCATCATCCTACCGCACGGCATGGGTGACTTCCAGGCGGGCGACACTATAGAAGCGCTAGTGCTCGGCGCTCTCGCATAAGGTAGCGTCACCATAGTCACCGGGTGTACAAGCCCCTACCCGCGCGCGACGCTAAGCTCCTCGTCCTCCTCCTCGCTCTGCTTTCTTGTTCTCCATTCCTTCCGCCAGTAGTCGCGGAACTCCTCCTCAGGTCCGAACCTGCTCAGAAGCCTCACCAGCCATTGTGGAGGCTCTTCGGGATCGTACTGGGGAAGCCGCACGCTGAGGTCGGCCATCGTCTTGAGGACGACGAAGACCGCGAAGAGGCTTCGCGGCTGCCCGGAGGCCGCGAACCCAATCATGCCGAGGATGATGGTGAGGTGGACGACAATCATCCGGCTCAATGAGAAGTCAACCATCCGCCGGACCCACGCGAAAGGCTGCTGGCGTAGGTCGTACAGGTCCAGCAAGAAATCGAACACCAGCAGGAGTGAGACCGCGACCAACCCATCGTACAGAGAGGCTGCCTCCACGCGCCCCTGACCACCCGGCAGGTTCGGGAACATCAGAAACAGAAGCACGCCGAGGAAGAGGCCGTGCGCCAGCGCGAAAGGGATAGCCACAATGAGGTACCCCCCCAGGAACGTGCCCGCCTTGGTGACAGTGCTGCGCCTGCTCTCTGACTCCGTGCGAACCGTTGACGTGACCTGATACAGCTGCCCCCGGTAGTGCCCCCGCTTCCGGGTCAGGCGGGAATGCAACGCGATACGCGCGGCAATGAAGAGCGTCGCCAGCAAATTCTCGCACCAGTAGAGGCCAAGCGCTGTAGCCGTTGACCATTGTTCGCTGAAGACACCCCACGCCGGAACCCCATTGAGGAGCACCAGTTGAGCCATGTGAAGCAAGCGTGAAAAGCGCATATCCCTCCGTCTAAAGGGAAACCGTTCCAACCTGTCAGAGAAATTCCACTGCACAACACCATCTATCTTCAATTCTCCCGCGATTGCGCCAACAGAGCAAGCCATCCCCCGGCCCTATTTAGGGCTGTGTCAAAGTTGCGAGTCTTATTATGTACCTAAAAACTACATAGCAGCTACTTTGCACTATACTGGCCTTTTTGTGCTCGCCAGTACTGGCCGTTACTGGCCGATACTGGCCTCTCTCCCGTGCAGCCCGTTTCTCGCTCCCGCTCCTCCTTCACCTATCCGTCTTTGACACAGCCCTGCGGCCCTATTCACTCCCCTCCCCTTGCTCTTCCTTCGCGCCCTGCTATACTGACGCCCGTCGCGTAACAGGGAGGAGAAACGCCGTGAACAAGGTTTGGAGAGAGATAGCCCGCCGCGCAGTCGAGGGACTAGACGTGCGGCGGGGTGAGTTAGTTCAGGTGCGGGACCACGCGGGTCGCCCCGGTGTCCTGCAAGAGATGCTGTTCGCCATCGAGAGCGCCGGGGCTACCCCGCTCCCCGAAATCACCCCGCCCGACTACCTCCGCGAACTGCTGACGGAGGCCGATGTGGGAACCCTCTCCACCTGGGATCGCCACCGCCTCCCCTGGATGGAAGAAGTGGACCGCATCCTCGTCCTGCAAGGCGTGGGGCTAGACCCCACCGACCTCCCGCCTGAAGCACTCGACGCCTGGGGCGAGGCCGTCAGCCGCCTCACGATGGTCGAGGAGGTGCGCCGCCTGCCCTACCTGCTCGTCGCCATTCCGACCCAGGAACAGGCTCAGGCATTGGGTGTCACCCTGGCCGAATTGGACCAGACCGTCCTGCCCGGCCTCCGCGCCCCTGTGGAAGAGTTGCGCGGGGAGATTAACCGCGTCCTGGCTGCCGTGCAGGGGGGCCAGACGTTGACCATCCGCAGCGGCGACAGCCACGAGTTGCGCCTGAAGCTGGGCGGGCGGCAGTGGCTAGCCGACGATGGCTATATTGAGAGCGACGAGCAGGTGCTCGGCAGCGTCACATCGCGCCTTCCGGCAGGCACCGTCTATACCACTGTAGTGGAAGAGGAGACCGAAGGCTCACTCTGGCTCCCCGAAGCGAGCGGCGCGACCGACGCGGTGCTCCACTTCGAGGAGGGCTGCGTCGTCGAGGTAAAGGCTGGCGCGCACGCAAACGATTTCGAGGAACTACTGGCCCGGCACTCCGGGGACTGTGGCCGCGTCGGCTACATCGGCATCGGCGTCAATCCCCAACTGCGCCAGCCCCTCGGCGACTGGACCCTCATGAACGAGGCCGTACACGGTTCCCTCGTCATCTCCCTCGGCGAGAATCGCTCGTTTGGCGGCAGGAACGAATCTTCTCTCAGCGTAGACTACGCCCTCCCCCGCGCCACGCTCCTCGTGGATGACCGCCTGATTGTGGAAGAGGGACAGCTTCAGGTCTAGCTCGACTCCATTTCGTGCTTACCATCAAAAGCAAAGGGGCGGTGCCGTGTGGCACCGCCCCTTGTTCTCCCTGACTCCCTCATTGATAGCAGGGTTGAGACACGCGCCCCATTATACCCTACCTCGAAGCCCCTTCCCCCGCAGCCCCGGAGCGGTCGCCCTACGGCAGCCCTTCCTGTGGGCGCGTAACGGGGCGGGTATTCTCTGCCTCGCGCGCCGCGTCCACGCCCCGGCTCCTCGGCTGCCCGTAGCCTTCGGGGTAGAGATACGTGCCACCCTCGCTTTCCGGCGTACAGAGAATACTACTCAGAGGTACAGTCCCTCATTTGGCTAGACAACGCGCCCAAACCCTGCTATACTATCGAACACAATTTCGCTCGAATCTTAGGAGTCAACATGTTCGTCTCAGCGCCCTTCTCGCTGGCAGGGTCTTCCCCTGACCCTGTTCTCTGCCCCTGCCCCGCGAGCAGCCGTCTCTGGGAGCGCATCGAATGCCCCTTGGGCGGAGCGTGCTCTACCCTCGTGGCGAATCACCGCCTCTCCTCCGCAGGCCAAACTCATGACATTATTTTTTTCAATGTCATGAAATGTACATATCTTCGTGCCCCCGCTCCCGCCTTCACTCTGTTGGGGCGCAGAAAAAACACGCTTAATGTGGCTCAATGTGGCTCAAACCATGTGCGTTCCGTGCAATCCCGAGCCTGGTTGTCCACCGCCCACGTCACAAATTGTTCGAATGTGGGGGAGTTGTGGGGCTTTCGACCCCCCTCAGGCTAAACCCGCCCTTCATCACCGCCCGAACCCTGCTTAACTGTCGCTCAAATGTCGTATGATTCAGTATCACAACCCCCACACTGGCGCGCCCATGTGGGGGTGTTACAGCCGCCAGCCGTCCTTCATTACTAGAGACCATCACACCCAGAGGAGACAGCCCTATGAACCAGACAGAAACAGGATACGTAGAAGTAAATGGCGGGCGGCTCCCCTACGAGGTCGCGGGCGAGGGGCACCCCCTCGTCCTCATCCACGCGGGGATTGCCAACAAAAGCATGTGGGATGAACAGTGGGAGGAGTTCGCCAGACACTTCCGCGTCATC
>DASVVH010000586.1:0-12292 GCA_036386615.1 Ardenticatenaceae bacterium | reverse complement strand
AGTGGTAAACACGGTGGTAGACACACCCTGGGGCGACCGCAACCAGCGCCTGCAAGCCCCCGATGGAATGCAACTCACCCTCTTTCAACTTCCAGACCACGCGACGGAGCCGGAGCATGAATACGCTAACGCGACTGCCTGAGTTCAAGACCATCCTCCCGCGTGATGCCCGCCTGAAGCCTGTGTTCGACGTACTGGACTTCCAGTTGCCCTGTGAACTGGAGGCGAGCGAACCGCCCGAAGCGCGCGGCCTTCGCCGCGACGAGGTGCGCCTGATGGTCTCGTACCTCTCTGACGACAGGGTAGTCCACACGCGGTTCAACCGCATCGCCGACTTCCTTGAGCCGGGAGACGTGCTGGTTATCAACACGAGCGGCACCATGAACGCGGCCCTGAACGCCACGCGCGAGGATGGCTCGGCCCTCGAACTGCACCTCTCGACGCGGCTCCCGGCGGAGCTATGGATTGTCGAGGTGCGGCTGCCGAGTGGAAACACCACCAAACCGTTCTATCACGCTCAGGTGGGCGAGACGCTGCGGCTGGGAGAGGGCGCAACCGCGCACCTCCTGACACCCTATCAGTCGGAACAGCGCGGCGCGGAGGGAGCCGGGGTGCGGCTGTGGATTGCCACGCTCAGTCTTCCCCGCCCATTGGACGAGTACCTGACGCGGCATGGCTTCCCCATCCGTTACAGCTACGTCAAGGAGGGGTGGCCCAACGAGTACTACCAGACCGTCTACGCGAATGAGATGGGCAGCGCGGAGATGCCGTCGGCGGGGCGGGCCTTCACCTACGAACTTGTGACAGCGCTCGTGGCGAAGGGCGTGCAGGTCGCGCCGCTCGTGCTGCACACGGGCGTCGCCAGCCTGGAAGACCACGAGCCGCCCTACGAGGAGTTTTACCGCGTACCTGCCGAGACGGCGCGGCTCGTCAACGCGGCGCGGGCGCAGGGCAGGCGTGTGGTGGCGGTTGGCACGACGGCGGTGCGGGCGCTGGAAACAGTCACGGACGAGAGCGGCGTGACGCACCCCGGCGAGGGCTGGACGCGGCTCGTCATCACACCGGAGCGCGGGATGCGTGCCGTGACGGGTCTACTGACGGGCCTTCACGAGCCACGCGCGACACACCTCGCGATGCTGGAGGCGCTGGCGGGGCGTGAGCACCTGCGCGTCACCTACGACGAGGCTCTAGAGCGCGCCTACCTCTGGCACGAGTTCGGGGACTTGCACCTGATTCTGCCCTAGGGGGCGACGACCGACGAATGACGACTGACGACTGACGACTGACGACCGACGACCGACGACCGCTAACGGCAACGACTTACGGCATAACGTACCAACAGTAGGCCCTTTAGGCGAAGGCGCAAAGGCGCAAGGGGATTGATATGAACGGCAAAGGGCAGCCCGGCGAGGGGCTGCCCTTTTTGTGTTGGATGACGGTGTGACTACTGGACGCTCACGTCGTCAATGAAGAAGCTGGTGGCGAGGGAGCTATCCGTGCGGGTGTAGAACATGACGTAGACGGAACGGCCCGCGTAGCCACTCAGGCTGATGCTGTCCTGCGACCAGACATTCTTGGCGCTGGCGTTGCTCCAGCGGCGCAGGGTGGTGATGAAACTGCCGGTCGAGCCGTCGTAGAGGCGCACCTCCACGTAGTCGTAGACGGTGCTGCTGGTCTCGCTGGTCTCCATGCGCCACCAGTAGGTGAGCGTGCCGTTGCTGGGCACGGTGATGCGCTGGTAGAGCTGATCCGTCGCGTTGTTGTAGCCGCCCGTCCAGGCGCTCCAGCTTCCGGTGCGCGGCCTGTCCGTCGAGACGAGGGCGTAGCCGCCGGACGAGGATTCGGTCCACCCAACGTTGCGCCCGCTCTCGAAGCCGGGGTTGATGATGACGTTGCCACTGCTCGGCGGCGGGGTGGGTGTCGGGTTCGGCGTGGTGCCGCCCGTGATGAGCGAGTAGAGCAGGCGGTTGGGCGAACCTGTACCGATGCTGGTCAGCTTGTTGACTGACGCGCCGTTGACGATGGCGTCGCGCACCGTCGTGGGGGACGCACCCGTGTTGCTTTGCAGGTAGAGCGCGGCCACGCCCGCGACGTGCGGCGTTGCCATCGAGGTGCCACTGATGGTGTTCGTGGCGGTATCGCCCGTGTACCACGCCGAGATGATGCTGGAGCCGGGCGCGAAGAGGTCCAGGCAGGTTCCATAATTAGAGAAGTCGGAGCGGACATCCGTCGAGGTAGTGGAGCCGACGGTGATGGCCGCGCCTACGCGGGCCGGGGAGTAGTTGCAGGCGTTCTGGTTGTCGTTGCCCGCTGCGACGGCGTAGGTCACGCCCGCGTTGATGGAGTTCTGGACGGCGGTGTCGAGGGCGGAGGAGAGGCCCCCGCCGAGGCTCATATTGGCGACGGCTGGCTTGACGTGGTTGCGCGTCACCCAGTCCACACCCGCGATAACGCCGGAGTTGGTGCCGTTGCCGCTGCAATCGAGGACGCGCACAGCGTAGAGGGTGACGCTCTTGGCGACGCCGTAGGTGCTGCCACCGATGGTTCCCGCGACGTGGGTGCCGTGCCCGTTGCAATCGTTGGCGCTGCCGCCACTCGTCACCGCGTCGTAGCCCGCGCGGGCGCGGCCCCCGAACTGACTGTGAGTGACGCGGATGCCCGTGTCAATGACGTAGGCGTTGACGCCCGCACCCGTGTTGTTGTAGACGTAGGTGCCGTTGAGCGGGCGGTCTCGCTGGTCAATGCGGTCCAGGCCCCAGGGAGCGTTGCTCTGCGTGTCAACGGCGGAGACAGTCTGGTCCTGTTCGATGAGCAGGATGTTGGGGTTCCTGCTGAGGCCTGGAATGGCCTGCGCCGGAAGCCGCGCGGCAAAGCCCTGAACCGCGTGCTCATAGAGGGCGAGCACGGTGCCGCGATGCGCGGCGGCAATCTGGTTCGCCAGTTGTGGCACGTTGCCTGTTCCGGGTTTGAAGAGGATGATGTACTGGTCGGGTATCGGCTGACCCCTGCGGTCGCCCTGCCAGAGCGGAGCTTCCGCCTCGGCTGGTGGGGTTAAGGGGCCGGTTTCTTCGGGGAGGGGAGCGCGGCTCTTTGGGACGCCCGCCGCGTCGGGTGCCCCTCGCGTGAGGGGGCCGTCGTTGGGGTTCTGAGCCAGTACGGACGCGGGGCCGCTCAATGCAGTGGCAAGCAGTGCCAGCATGAGCAGGACGATGAGCACGCGGCGGAACCACAGATGGGAACGAAGAAGATTCAAGTCTGCCTCCTTATGCTATGAAGATGTCACCGCAGCGCCGTTGCCGGGTGGGTCAGCCGCGCGAGGGGCCGACTAACCAAGGCATACCCTAGCCAGCCAAATGGCGTAGTTCAATAGGCTAAAAGTACTATTGCTCTCCTGGCTCCTTGTAAACTCAACGAATGACGCCCCGCTTGTGGCGGGGCGTCACGAGCTTCGGCGACTCCGAGGTTACATGGCACTGCGGCCTTGCAGGGCGCGGGTCAGGGTCACTTCGTCGGCATATTCGAGGTCGCCGCCCATCGGGAGGCCGCGCGCCAGACGGGTGATGCGGAGCGGCCTGTCGCGCAGTTGGCGCTGGATGTAGCTGGCGGTGGCCTCGCCCTCGAGGTTGGGGTTGGTCGCCAGGATAAGCTCGTCAATCGGTTCGCGCCCGACGCGCTCGATGAGTTCGGCGATTTTCAGGTCCTGGGGCAGGACGCCCTCGACGGGGGAGATGGCACCGTGCAGGACGTGGTAGAGGCCCTTGAACTCGCCCGTGCGCTCGATGGCGAGCACATCCAGCGGCTCCTCGACGACGCAGACGAGGGTGGGGTCGCGGAGTTCGCTGCGGCAAATCTCGCAGGGGTTGTGCTCGGCGAGGTTGAAGCAGCGCTCACAGGTGACGATGTTGGCCTTGAGGGCGCGCAGCGCGTCGCTGAGGGCCAAAGTCTGCGCGTCGGGCATCCGCAGGAGGTAGAAGGTGAGGCGCGAGGCGGTCTTCGGGCCGACACCGGGCAGGCGCGAGAACTCGTCAATCAGTTGGGCAATCGGTTGTGGCAGGATAGCCATGTATCAGTCCTTTATTCGACGACAGACGACCGACCACCGACGACCGCTAAGGGCAGACAGCGAACGGGCCTGTTGGACAGCAAAACCGGAGGCTGTAATTATAGCCTCCGGTAGCGACAGGAGAATTAAAAATGCAAAATTAGGGATTCAAAATGAACAGCATTAGCCGACTGGTTGCCGAGCCTTTGTCGTTCACTTTGCATTTTGCATTTTTAATTTTGAATTCTCTATCCGAAGAGGCCACCGAGACCACCCATGTCGAGCATGGAAGCGAAGGGGGCCATGCGCTCCTCGGCGACGGCTTTGGCCTTCTCGCTGGCCTCGTTGAAGGCGGCGACGAGAAGGTCTTGCAGCATCTCTACGTCGTCGGGGTCCACCACATCGGGCTTGATTTCGATGCCGACCAAATCCTGCGAGGCAGTCATGCGGACCGTGACCACGCCGCCGCCAACGCTGGACTCGACAATCTCTTCTTTCAGCGCCTCCTGGGCGGCAGCCATCTCTTCCTGTAGCTTCTGCACCTGGGCCATGAGGCCACCCGCGCCGCCGGGGATGTTCATCCCGCCGAAGCCGCCACCGCCACCACCGCCGAATCCACCACCGCCGCCTGGCGCACCGCCGCCACGTCGCCCGCTACTGGGGGGCATTGCTTTTCGTCTGGACATCGTTCGCCTCCTTAAGATTGGTCGGGTAGGTACACCTCTGCGATGCGTCCGCCGAGTTTCATTGCTTCCTTCACCACCGGGTCTTCGGCGGCTTCTTCGTACTTGGTCTTCCCGGCCTGCATGGGCTGGTCTTTGGGCGCGAAGACGGTCTGCACCCGCAGCTTGGTGCCGCTAAAGGCTTGCAGCGCCCGCTCGATGACGGTGCGCTCCTGGGGTTTCTCAATTTTATCCCGATGGATGGAATAGAAAAAGCCGAGGGTGAGCGTGTCCGGGTCTACAGCGTGTGGCTCGCAGAATTTGAGGCGCAGGGAGGCGCGTTGGCCGTCCTCGCCTTGCTGGCCCAGGTATCTCTGGAACTCCGGCCAGTGGTCGTGCCACCAGGAGAGGGTGCGGTTCTCGCCATCCGTCGGAATCTGTTGTTCGAGAACAAGGCCGCGCTCCTGCGGGGGTTGGACGGGCGTGGAGATGGAAGGCTCGAACGCGCCATCTTCCCAGAGCGGGAGCGCGGGAGGAGGGGGAGGCGCAGCAAAGGAGAACGTTTCCACCTCTTCTTCCGCTTCGTCTAGCGCCTCATCTTCATCGGCTACAAGGACGAGGGCCGTCTCGTCCCAGGTATCTTCGAGAGTTTCTACCAGTTCGAGGGCTTCGGTGAGGGTGGGTTCCTCGCCGCTCAGAGTGTCATCCAGGGAGGCGAGAATCTCTTCCTCACTGAAGTCCTGTTCCAGAACGGGTGGCTCTGCCACAGGCGCAGCAAGGGGCGCGTCTTGCTCAAGGAGTGGCGCAGGCTCCTGGGAAAGGGCGGGTTTGAACCCCCCTACAGGCGCGTCAGCTTGTCCAGAGAAGGACGCAAATAGTTGGGGAGAGCGGGCAGGTCTCAGAGACGCGACAGGTTCGGTGTCGGTGTCGGCGAGGGCGTCGCCGGGCGCGGGGGCGGGGGCGATGCCGTGCTTCTGGAGGACGAGAACGGACTCAACGATGGCGAGTTCGAGGGGAAGTTGAGCCTGTAGGCCGAGTTTCAGGTCAGCACCCGCCTGATTGAAGAGGCGAATCATCTCGACGAGGGCAGGCGGCGTGACGTGCTTCATCTGGGCCTGGAGCCGGGCAACGGCGTCATCAGGCAGGTTGAAAAGCTGGCGGCCACCGCCCGCAAGGGTGAGCAGGAGGGCGCGGAGGTGGTCAAGCACGTCCACGAGAAACTGGCGCGGCTCCGTGCCCTGATCGAGCAGGCGGTTGACGAGGCGGAGGGCGCTGCCCACGTCGTGCGCGAGCAGGTAGTCCACGAGGGTCTGCACCGATTCGGCAGTGGCGAGGCCGAGGGCGGCGCGGGCCTGGGCGAGTGTCAGGTGGGAGCCGCCGTGCGCGAGAAGCTGGTCGAGCAGGCTGAGGGCGTCGCGCATGGAGCCGGTGGCCTGCCGCGCGACGAGTTCCAGGAGTTCTATCTCGGCGGTGATGCCTTCCTGTTCGAGCACCCAACCAAGGTGTTCCGCGATTTCGGGAAGGCCGATGCGCCGGAAGTCGAGGCGCTGGCAGCGCGAGAGGATGGTGGCGGGTATCTTGTGAATCTCGGTGGTCGCCAGGACGAAGATGACGTGCGGCGGCGGCTCCTCGATGGTTTTGAGGAGGGCGTTGAAGGCGCTGTTGGAGAGCATGTGCGCCTCGTCGAGAATGTACATCTTGCGGCGGGCCTCGCTGGGGGCGAAGTTGACCTTCTCGATGATGGAGTCGCGCACCTTGTCTACCTGGGTATTGGATGCGGCGTCTATCTCGATGAGGTCCATCGAGGAGCCGTCGCTAATGCTGCGGCACATGTAGCACTCGTTGCAGGGGCGCTGGCCCTCCGGCGCGAGACAGTTGATGGCCTTGGCAAGGATGCGGGCGGTGCTGGTCTTGCCCGTGCCGCGCGGGCCGCTGAAGATGTAGGCGTGGGCGACGCGCTCGGTTTGGAGGGCGTTTTGCAGCGTCTGGATGACGTGGCGCTGGCCTACCAGTTCGTCAAAGCTCTGGGAACGCCATTTACGGTAGAGGGACTGGGACTGTTGGCTCATGGGTTTCTCGTGGGGTTGAGCGTGGGCCAGTATCTTAGCACCCGGCGGCGGTTTGGACAATCGGTTTTGACGGTGGGCAGGGACGAAGGACGAAGGGCGGAGGCGGTGAAGTCCCCCACATTTCCCCTCATTGAAAGCATTTTCGGAGGGCTGCATGAAGGTAGAGGAGGGAAGTTGACCATAAACATATGTACATTTATTGACATCGAAAATATGCATGTCATGTAAGGGGAAGCGGTTAACAGAGATGGAGGAGGCGCGGAGGGTCGAAAAGGAGCGATTTGGGTACCTGACATTGTGGCTGTAGCGCGCACGATTGCAGCGCGGAGTGGTTGACTTCCGCGCAGGTGCCGTGCAGCTTCGATGCGCGAACGCGGCACGAGAAGGATGTCTGAAACGAACGATGGGCGGAATGAGACAGGTGGCCGCAAATGGCTGACTCTACCGCAAAGAAACTGAGGATAGTATAGAACGGCCAGCGAGAAGGACATGGTTGACTCCTGAAGCTCAAGCGAAAAGGTTTTCTAACTAGAGTATACTACAAAAGAGCGACGGTGTAAAGGCTCAAAAAGGGGTCTCGGGGAAATCCGAAGATGTCAGTTTCTTCACGATGGGACCGAGCGACGTAGCTTGAGTATAGGGTAATTCTTGGGCTGGGGCACGGGTTGTGATACAATGCAGTTATATTAGCTCGCCGTACTGAAGGAGAAACCCGATGGCCCGCCAACAGAGTTCTGGCTCTCGCTCGTATTCTAAAGCTAAAGAGGCTTCAACGAAGCCAACGACCAAGCCCCGCTCGCGTGGCCCGCGCCGCGACTGGAGCAAGATTGCTCTCTACACCATGAGCATGATTATAGTATTAAGCATGCTGCTCGGCCTCTTCTCCGCTGCCATAATGCGCTGATCAGGCGTCCGTCAAAGGTATAAGCGGCTCCTCTACCAGGAGCCGCTTTTCTGTCTGGAGCATTTATCTATTGGCCCTCCATCACTCAGGTAAAGAACCAGTCATCAAATGACTCCGAAACTGAAAGCCCTGTTGTCTATGGTACTAATCGTATTATCAATACCCATTTGTCTATGTTTGTTGAGTATGGTGCTTGCGATGTTCGCGCCGCTCATGCAGTAGATTCTACTGTAGTCCTACGATTGCCGAGAAAGCGGCTTCCGATATGGAGGCCGCTTTTGTGTTGCGTAGGAATTACGTGTACTGCTTCACGAGGTTAACACACAGGTACATCAAGTAAGGTCTAGCTACAGCCATGTCATCCTGAACGAAGTGAAGGATCCACCCAGCAACATGCCTGTCGTAGAGCGTTAGCACGCTTCGCCCTCCCTTCGTGCTTGGGCCAACCTGTATGCCAACCTTGTCTATCCGTACAATTACGCAGTTGAGAGCGGCGAGGAAGACCGATACAGATAACGGACGAGCGTTTATGGCTTAAAGGGAGCGCTTTACAGAGTCAGTGCGCGGAGCAACGGAGCGGGCAGGATGCCCGCGCTCCCGGTCTTATCTAACTGCGCCACTCCTATTGCGGTTGAACAAGAGGGTATTGACAGGAGCAGCAACTTCGTTTACCATCTAATTAGTTGCATGCCTAATTAGATGAGGAGCGAAGGATGGTTCGGCTTGACGAGGAGGAAGTGGAGCAGGTCGTGGCGTTCCTGAAGGTGCTGGCAGACAGGAGCCGATACAAGGTGCTGGGGCTGCTGTCGGAGCGAGAGTACACGGTGAAGGAGTTGGCGACGGTGCTGGGGCTGAAGGAGCCGACGGTTTCGGCGCATCTTGGAATGCTGAAGGAGCACCAGATGGTAGAGGTGCGCCCGGAGGGCACATCGCGCTACTACAGCCTGCGGCAGGACAATGTTTTCAACCTGCTCAAGTCGTTGCAGGAAAAGATGCCGAGGGAGGCGACGGAGGAGACGCACCCGGACCCGTTCGAGCGGGACGTGTTGAATCACTTTTTCCAGCGCGGCAGGTTGAAGGAGTTGCCGACGCAGGAGAAGAAGTGGCTGGTGGTGCTGCGGCGGCTGGCGCAGTCGTTCGAGCCGGGGCAGGAGTATTCGGAGAAGCAGGTGAACGAGATACTTAAAGGGTTCTACCCCGATTTCGCTACGCTGCGGCGGTATCTCGTGGATTACAGTCTGCTGACGCGGGAGAAGGGTATTTACAGGCGAGTGGAGTAGCTTTTGCCGGTTCGTCGCAAAAGTGGGGCTGATTGAGAGGGGTGCCGCTAAGGGTTGCGCTCCGCTCCACCCTCGGCTATAGATTTCATCACTCCCCTCTGGGGAGTTCATGTCCGGGCTAACGGCCCTCGTTATGGTCGTTAGTAATAAAGCGCGGCCTTCAAGAGGGGCCGCGCTTTAAATTGATTATGGAATAGATTCGGGGGCTGTATCCGCTCCCTTATCCACGTTCCTGGGTGGATGCCCTTAAGGTCGCTTCGCAGATTCGCTCCGCTCAGCATGACATGTAAGGCGGCGCGGTGTTCGGGCGCGCTCTGGCTCCGTAGGACTATTTGCGCCATTCGTCGGCGATGGTGGCCCCTTCAAGGTTGAGTCCTTCGAGGTCGGCCCCTTCGAGGATGGCGTCGGTGAGGTTGGCCCCGGCGGCATCACCGTAGCGGAGTTGAGCATTGGTGAGGTCGGCCCCGGTGAGGTTAGCGTTTCGCAGGGTGCAGGCGAGTTGCGCGTCCCGCAGGTTCGCGCCGGAGAGGTCGGCCTCGGCGAGGTTCGCGCCCGTGAGAATCGCGCCTTCGAGGTTGGCGTTCCGCAGGATGGCCCCCTCCATCTGCACGTCTACGGCGTCGAGGCGGCCAAAGGTGACGCCTTCGAGGTTGACACCGCTCATCTGCGCGCCGCTGATGGTGGTGCCGTTGAAGGTGGTGTTGCCCCATTTGACGCCTTCGAGTTTGGCACCGAAGAGGGTCGTCCCGGTCAGGTCGGCGTTGGTGAGGTCGGCCCCGCGCAGCCTGGACTGGGCGAGGTCGCCGCCCGTGAGGTCGGCTCCGCTCAGGTTGGCGTCGCGCATCTCGGCGCGGCGAATCCTCACGCTGCGAAGCGTGGCCCCTTGCAGGTTGGCCTCTTCGAGGTTGCTCTCGGTGAAGTCCGCGCCGCTGAGGTCGAGGTTGCTGAGGTCAATGCCGGGCATCTCGACGCCCTTGAGTACGAGGGGGGCGGAGGTTTTTTTGTTTTCCGCGAGGAGTTCTTCGATTGCCTTGCGGTCGTATTTCTTGGGTTGGCCGGGCAGTTTGCCCTTGAGGAAGTTGAGGAAGCCCATTGTTGCCTCTATTGTTGAGACGTTTGCGTTATCTTACTCCAGATCTACCCACGAGGTAGGGTAGCCAAGTCGTTTACAAATTGCTCGTATTGTATGTAGAGCGTAGTAGTGTTCGACTCAAATCTACGTTGTTCAATATACGGTTTGAATCGATTGAAAATGTTGATTAAATAGGGGCCGGACATTTTATTTAGCATATCTATGTCAAACACACCTGCGTTAGAGCCAACAGCTAGATGCTCAAACAGTCCTAACATATCTTTCACTCTGGCGAATAGTTGTTCGTCCTGCACAATCTCTTTTACTTTAGCATCATCCAACATACCTCTACCCAATCGTTGAACTAACTCCTCGTTCGTTTCACGGTACCTTACTCGTATTTGGTTCATGTAATGGATAGTTGCCTCTTTTTTCCTACGATCATGGTCGGCCCGAAATGATGTTACTGCTATCCTAGCCTGAATAAGGAAGATAATGGCTGTTACCGATAGAATGATGGCAGTGATAGCTTGGATGACGATTGACCAAGTTTCGTAAGGTGACATACAAACTTACCTCCATTGCGATAAAGTCGTCGTGAAAACTTGTAGATAGAAGTGTCTGGCGAAGAATATTCCTCACAAGCAGGTTTATTCTACACTCAAGTCATTATTGGTCCAAGTGAAGTTCTTCCTTATGGGCGAAGCCGCGCGTGTTGTCTATGAGGCGCAGCCAGGAGGGAACGATGCGCCAGAGGGCGGCGCGGGCGAGGGCGGCTTGAATGTCGGGGAACTGCTGAGTGACTAAGGGGAAGCGGGTGGTGTACAGCGTCCAGGCGGCAGCCTGCTGTTCGGGTGGGAGCGGAGCGCAGTGGCCGCGCCCCTGCACGCCCTGAATTCCCTGCCAGGGCTGCCTGTCGCGGTGAACAGTGAAGGCGACGGGGCCACCCTGCGCGAGGGCGGCTCCGTGCCGCGTGCTGGTGGCGGAGAGGAAATAGCAGGCGAGGGTGTCGTCTACGGCGAACCAGAGGGCGCAGGCGGCGGGGCCATCGGCGTCGGCGTAGGCGAGGGTGAGGACGTTGTGCGCCCGGAGGAAGGCGTGGAGGCGGGCGCGGAGGGTGTCACTCACCGCGCCGCTCCTCCATCTCTTCTTTGAGGCCCGCCCAGCGCTTCACGAGGTCGTTGTCTATGCCGATGCGTTCGAGCACGCGCCCGGCGAGTTGCGTGACCATCTCGTCTATGGTGGCGGGGCGGGCGTAGAAGGCGGGCATGGGCGGGAAGACGATGCCGCCCATCTCTGCGAATTGGGTAAGGGCGCGCAGGTGGCCGACGTGCAGGGGCGTCTCGCGGAAGATGGCGACGAGGGGGCGGCCCTCTTTGAGAGTAACATCGGCGGCACGGGCGATGAGGTCGCCCGTGATGCCGTAGGCGACGCTGGAGAGGGTCTTGACGGAGCAGGGGGCAATGACCATGCCCAGCGTGCGAAAGGAGCCGCTGGCGATGGTCGCGCCGATGGCGCGGTAGGGGTGAACCACGTCGGCGAGGGCTTCCACCGCTTTGACTGAAAAGTCGGTCTCGCTGGCGATGGTCTGCGCGGCTGCCGGGCTGAGAACCAGGTGGGTTTCGATGGCGGAGGGACGCAGGATTTCGAGGAGGCGGATGCCGAGAATCGCGCCGCTCGCGCCGCTCATGGCGACGACGAGCCGTTGAGGGTCAGCCATTGTGGGGTCTCGCGTGGCGGGTGACGAATGGGGATGAGGGTACGCCACTTACGCTTTCGAGACAAGTGGGGCGGTTAAGCGGTTAGGTGTACTGTTTCACGAGGTTAACAGACACTGGTACATCAAGTAAGGTCTAGCTACAGCCATGTCATCCTGAACGAAGTGAATCTGCGAAGCGACCTTAAGGGGATCCACCCAGCAACATGCCTAGCGTAGAGTGCTAGCACGTTTCCCCGCCCTTCGTACTTGGGCCAACCTGTATGCCAACCTTGTGTACTCGTACAGTTAGGGTATGGAAAAGAGCGCCCGGCGGAAGGTTCCGCCGGGGCGCTCTCGTGGGGCAGGGTAGAGCTAGCGCCGTCTCCGGCGAAGGAGGAGCGCGGTAGAAAGGGCGAGCATTCCGGCACCAAGTGCGAGCGGCAGTTGCGGAGCGGTGGCATTGCTTGCAAGAGTGGTCAACACTGTAGCGGTGGGGACGGGTTCCTGAAAGCCCAGAATGAGCAGGTTGCTGTCGCCGCCGCCGCCGCCGCCCTCAGGGAGGTA
>DASVVH010000585.1:0-2723 GCA_036386615.1 Ardenticatenaceae bacterium | reverse complement strand
CAAGGACTTGGCTACTATCATTTTCCCCAGGAATTCGACTCTGGGAAGAAGGATTTGGGGTTGCATTGAAGCCGCAACACGCGCAATCTCAAGGTTTAGAGACTCTATCTCCGTCTGCCTGCCGCTTCGGATATCCTGGAGCGTCGAGATGAGTTGGCCGTCGGACCCCTTACTTATTCGCATCAATTGCTCCATTATCTCGTTCTCACTCAACCCCAGATTGAGCCTGTCGGCTACTGTTACACACTCCCTCACCACCTCGCGCGCAAGCTCTGCCGCTTGTTCATCCCGAACGAATATCCCGTTGTCAACGTCAAGCAGGGGACAGATGGAGTTGAAGACGCAGTTGATGATGGCCTTCTTCCACGTTTCCCTCTGAATATTCGCCTCTGAACGAAAGGGGAAGCCATTGGTGTTCAGCGCTTCAACGCACTGCTCAAGACCAGACTCGTCACCGTTCACGATTCCTATAGGGGAAGCGCTGACTGGACGAACGTTGAAGCCGTATTCAGATACAGCCTGACTGGTTATGTAAAGAACGCAGCGATAGATTGGGGAGAACCCTGCATCAAGAAATGGCTTTTCGACACCAACACCGTTTTGCATGATGACGATTGGACCTGTTGCTCCCTTGTCATTGAGCGCCTGGGCAATCGCTTCGTTCGCGTATGACTTGGTGGTGACGACTATCGTTCCGTCGAGACTCGTCAGTTCGGATAGGGAGGCGGTTTCGACAGGAGTGCTCACACGGTTCCCACCGTTGTACAGGGTCACGGTGACAGTGCTTCTCGGTACGTCTGCCCTGCTGGTTCGGACAGCCACCACGCTCCTTCCCGCATTGGCTAAGAAAGCAGCCAACGGGAAGCCGATGGCTCCGGCACCGAGTACGTATATGGTTTCCTTTGAACCCATCAGGCGCACCTCTCAAAGATAGGTAGGAACATGACGCCCGCGCTCAAGGCTCGGAGAGGAGGCCGCGCTCGCGGAGGCGGGCGGTGACTTGCTCCAGGCTGAGGCCATGCTGGCGGGCGATTTCGAGGGCGCGGCTCTCGCCCGTTGGCGGGCCGGGCAGGATGCGGAAGCTGCGCTGAACGCCGTCACCCTGCTCGGATGATTGGGATGGACTGGCGACGAGGCTGACGACAGGAGCGGCGGGCATCTCGGCGGTGACGGCGGGTGCCTCGCGGGCGAGGGCGTGCAGGTGGGTCGCAAGGATGGTTCTCGCGCCGAGGTGCTGGAAGCCGACGACGACGCCGCGCGCGACGTGAAACGCCTCGTCGGGGTTGGTGCCACTCAGCGGCTCGTTGAGCAGGATGAGGCTGTGGGGCGTGGCGCGGTCGAAGATGGCGGCTAGCTTCTGCGCCTCCTGGTCGAAGCGGCCCATGCCGACGGTCTGCGGCTCGCCCGCCGCGAACTCGGTGTAGATGGCGTCTACAGGGCTGAGGACGGCGCGGCGCGCGGGCACGGGAAGCCCAGCCTGCGCCATGACGTGCGCGAGGCCGACGGCGCGGGTGTAGGTGGTCTTGCCGCCGCGATTGGGGCCGGTGAGGATGGCGACGCGGCCCTGCCCGTTCAGGCGGGCATCGTTCAGGACCAGATTCGCCTTTTTGCCCTGATTGAGGAGTTGCAGGGCGAGGGTCACATCGTAGAGCGCTTCTAGCTCCGTGTGGCGCTCTTCGGCGGGGCGCAGGGTGGGCGTGGCGAGGGGCAGGCCCGCCGCCCTCAAGCGCTCGACGAGCCGCGCCGCGCCGAGGTAGAAAGCGAAGCCGTCACGCAGGGAGCCTAGCGTGCCGCCACTGATGCGGCTGAATTGCGCCACGCCATTTGCAAGAGTCTGCCCCACGTCGCCGACCAATTTTTCCAGGTCGCGCAGGAGTTGGAGGCTGAAGGGGTCCTGCGTTTCGGGGTTGGCCGGGCGGAGCGGCGTCAGCCCCGGCGACCCCTCGGCGCGCCCGCCGAAGAGGCGGCTGAGGAGGTCGCGCTGGCCTGCGAAGCGAAAGTCGTTGACGGAGACGAGCGTGGCCCCGGTGGGGCGCAGGTTCGCGTCAAGGTTGATGCCGATGGTGACGCTGGAAAGCTGCTCCAGCGGGCGTTTGAGGGCGGGCAACTCTTCGGCAAGGCGCACGAAGAGGGGGTCGCTGGCAATCCGGTCTAGCTCGTCGCGCAGGGCGAGCCAACCTTCGGCGTGAAGGGTCTCGCGTGATAGCGCCTCGCGCAGCGCCGTGACTGTCGAGACGTAGAGGTCCAGTTCGCTGAGGCGGCGGGCGACTTCCAGAAGTGGCGTCTCGGCGGACCAGAGGGTGTTGCGCCCCGCCGCGCCCAGTGAGGCCAGGGCGGGAAGCTGCGCCTCCAGGCTGGTTTGCAGGGTCGAGCTGGCGCGCAGGTCCGCGAGGATGGCCTGACGGTAATGGATGGTCGGCACGTCAGGCGCGAACGCCACCAACAGGTCGTGGACACGCGGCGCGTGGCGGGAATCGAGCGCCAGCGCGCGGCTGAGGATGGTCAGTTCCAGGTCAGCGGCCCACGCGGAAGCGGGGTTGGATGGTGGTGCGCCGTTGGGCCAGAGCAGGTCATTCACGCGGGAGTCGCCTCTTCGGGAACGAGGAGGTACGGCAAACGGCGGGCGGAATGCCGCGCTTGCTTGATGATTATGTAATTATAGTGGGGTTGAGGCTGCTGGCTAGGCGACGTGGCGGCGGCGCTTGCAGACGAAGCTGTTTGAC
>DASVVH010000584.1:0-6456 GCA_036386615.1 Ardenticatenaceae bacterium | reverse complement strand
AGCCATGTCCGAGCACGATACGCCCCTTGATGTCGTCGTAGTGGGCGCTGGCCTCGCCGGGCTGACGGCGGCCCGCCAACTCCAAACCGCCGGAAAGCGCGTCCTCGTCCTCGAAGCGCAGAACCGCGTTGGAGGCCGCGCCCTCAGCCAGCACCTCGTCGGTGATGAAGTTGACCTCGGCGCGCAGTGGATTGGCCCCAAACAGGAGCGCGTCACCCGCCTCCTGCACGAGCTAGCCATCAAGACCTTTCCGCAGCACAGCGCGGGCCGCAAGGTTCTGGCCCTCGGCCCGCGTGTCAGTAGCTACGGCGGCACCATCCCCACGCTCCCACCTCTGGGTCTCCTTGACCTCCAACTCGCCATCACCCGCCTTGACCGCATGGCCCGTCGCGTCCCGCTTGACCGCCCAGCCACCGCGCCACAGGCCGCAGTTTGGGACACCATGACCGTCGAGCAATGGCTGAACCGCCACGTTCGCGCGCAACCCGCCCGCGAGGTGCTCACCGCAGCCGTCCGCGCCATCTTCGCCGCCGAGCCGCGCGAGTTGTCCCTGCTCCACTTCCTCTTCTATCTCCACTCCGGCGGCGGCCTCATGCCCCTCGTAGAGATTCGCGGCGGCGCGCAGCAGACACGCATCCTCGGCGGGGCGCAACAAATCGCCGCCCGTCTTGCCGAGCCGCTACATGTAGTCCTGAACAGCCCCGTCCACGCCATCACCCAGCACGCCGAGAGCGTCACCGTCCATGCCCAAACAGGCACTTATCAGGCGCGGCACGCCATCGTCGCCGTCCCTCCCATCCTGGCAGGCAAGATTGACTACACCCCACAGCTACCACAGGCGCGAGCCGCCCTCCACGCGCAGATGCCGATGGGCGCGGTCATCAAGTGCATTATGGCCTACTCCCGCCCCTTCTGGCGCGAGGCGGGCTTTTCCGGCGAGGCCGTCACCAACGGAGAGGTCGTGCAGGTAGTCTTCGACGATAGCCCCCACAATGCAAGCTACGGTATGCTCGTCGCCTTCATGCTCGGTGACGCCGCCCGCAGGTGGAGCACCAGCCCCGTCGGTGAGCGGGCACAGGTCGTCCGCGCCGAACTCGCGCGCCTTTTCGGGCCGCAGGCCAGCACCCCCATCGCCTACCTTGACAAAGACTGGACCGTCGAACCCTGGAGCCGGGGCTGCTACGTCGGCCTCATGCCCCCGCGTCTCCTCACTCAACACGGCGAGGCCCTTCGCGCCCCCGTCGGGCGCATCCACTGGGCAGGCACCGAGACCGCGACCCACTGGAACGGCTACATGGACGGTGCCATCCAATCCGGCGAGCGCGCCGCCTCCGAAATCTTATCAACTCTTCTCGATTAGCCACACTTCCAATGTGGGGACATGTGGGGTTTTATCAACCGTCCGCCATCCACCGTCTACCGTCCATTCCCCGTTCCGCATTTCCCGCCGCCCTGCTATAATCGCGGCATGGCACCCATAGCATCCACCCATGAACTCCGTGACTTTACCGTCTCATTGGCCCGCGACGCGGGCGCTCTCCTCCTCGACTGGTACGAGAGCGAACTGACCCTCACCACCAAGTCCAGCGACATTGACCTCGTCACCCAGGCCGACCGCGCCTCCGAAGAGTTGATTATCGGGCGCATCCACGAGCGCTTCCCGGACCACGCCATCCTCGCCGAAGAATCCGGCGAGTTGGCCCGCCAGAGTGACTTCCGCTGGATTGTTGACCCGCTCGACGGGACAACCAACTTCGCCCACGCCTTCCCGCACTTCTGCGTCTCCATTGCCTTGCAGCAGAACGGGGAGACCATCCTCGGCGTCCTCTACGACCCTCTGCGCCAGGAGCTTTTCCGCGCCGAGAAGGGCGGCGGCGCGTGGCTCGAAAGCCCGCGCGGCCCCGCCCGCCGCCTCCAGGTCACGCCGACCGAGCGTCTGGGCGCGGCCCTCCTCGCCAATGGCTTCGCCTACCGCCGCGCCACTCTGCCCACCAACAACATCGCCGAGTTCGAGCGCACCATCCTCCGCATCCGGGACATCCGGCGGGCAGGCAGCGCCGCCTTAGACCTCGCCTACGTCGCCTGCGGGCGCGTGGACGGCTACTGGGAGTACCACATGCAGGCGTGGGACACGGCGGCGGCGGCGCTCCTCGTCACCGAGGCGGGCGGCATCCTGCGGCAAATCAACGGCGACCCCTGGACGCCCTGGACTGCCAGCACCGTCGCCAGCAACCCGGCGCTGATGCCCGTGCTGCTGGCGGCTCTGCAAGGAAAGGACGAGGGCTGATGGCCGCGCCCAGCCTCGTCCGCCTCGCGCCCGACGCCTACTACCTGCCCGGCGCTGTAAACGTCGGCGTCCTCGCCAACGGCGCGGGCGAAGTCCTGCTGCTCGACACGGGCGGCGACAAGGACTACGGGCGCGCCATCCGCAAGGCAGTGGAGGAGGCGAAGCTGCGCCCCGTCGCCATCCTCAACACCCACTCCCACGCCGACCACTATGGCGGCAACGACTACCTTGCCCGCAACCTGAACCTGCCCGTCTGGGCACCCGCCTTTGAAGAGGCCATCCTGCGCTACCCCTATCTGGAGCCGATGTACCTCTACGGCGGGGCCGCGCCGCTGGCTGGCCTACGCAACAAGTGGCTGGAGGCCAAGTCCTCCCCCGTTGACCACGTTTACGAGGTAGAAGACGGCCCGCTATCCGTCAGCCCATTCGAGGTGATGCGCCACGTCACCAGCGGCCATGCTGTAGCGCAGGTGGCGATAGGCTTTGGCCCCGTCTGCTACGCCGCCGACGCCTTCTTCGGCTCCGAAGTGCTGGCGAAGTACGAGATTCCCTTCGTCCACGACGTTGCGGGGCAACTGGCGACGCTTGACCGCCTGCTCTCGCTTCCCTACGACATCTTCGTGCCCGGTCACGGTGAGCCGACCACCAACGTTGCCGAAGCCGTCGAGTCCAACCGCGTCTATATCCGGCGCACCATCGAGTGGGTTCACGCGGCGGCGGGCGACGGTGCGACCACCAGCGAGGTTGTTCACCGCGTCACGGCGCGGCTGGAAGCGCCTCCCTCTAACCTCTCCACCTATTTCCTCATGCACTCCTGCGTCCTCGCCTACCTCTCCTATCTGACGGCCCAGGGCCAGGTTGCGCCCACCGTCGAGGCGGGCGCGCTGCGCTGGGAAGCCAGGTAGGAACATCGTGACGCCTGAAGTTTTCTACAGCGGCCTCTCCTGGGAGGAGTACCTCCCTTCCATGCGAACCAACCGGGAGCTTCTACGGCGCAAAATCGCCCTCTTCACCCTGCCCATTGAGGAACAACAACGCTGGGAGCAGAGCCGCGTCGCCCACGTCTTGATCTTTACCGAGGACCAATGCCAGGATAGCGTCAGCGCCCTACCTCCGCTCCTCGGCATCGCGCAAGTCGCACCCTTCGACCTCCGCGTGATGCGCCGCTCGGAGCAAATCACGCTGCAACGGGCGCTCACGGGCGAGGAGTTCCCGGCCATTCCCACTTTCATCTTCTACGACGCGGACTGGAACGAGTTGGGCCGCTTCGTCGAGATACCCCGCGAGTTTCGCCGCCTTCAGGACGACCCGGCGGAGGCGCTGTGGCTCAAGGAGATGTACGACGAAATCTGGTGGCAGACGGAACTGGAAGAACTCACAGCCATTGCGAGGGCGTAATCAGAGGTCCAAATAGGAGTAAGAGATGGCCCGCCAATTCGATGCGAAGGACATTGTGATTCTGGACGGTGCGCGGACGCCCGTCGGAACCTTCCTTGGTTCCCTCAAGAGTATCAGCGCCACTGAACTCGGCGCGCACGCGGCGCGTGCCGCCCTGCACCGCGCGGGCCTAGACGCCTCGGAGATAGACACAGTGGTCGTCGGCAACGTCATCCATAGTTCCACCGACGCGCCGTACATCGCCCGCCACGTTGGCCTGCTGGCCGGGGTGCCCATTGAGGCCAGCGCCCTCACGGTCAACCGTCTATGTGGCTCCGGGCTGGAAGCGATTATCCAGGGAGCGAAGGCGCTCCTGCTGGGCGAGGCGCGGTTCGTTCTGGCGGGGGGCGCGGAGAACATGAGCCAGGCCCCCTTCGCCATGCGCGGCGCGAGGGAAGGCTGGGGCCTCGGCGGGCAGAAGGTGGAAGATACGCTCTGGGACGCCCTGACTGACACCTACACGGGCTGCTCGATGGCCGAGACGACGGAGAATCTGGCCGAGGAGCTAGCCATCTCGCGGGAAGAGCAGGACGAGTACGCGCTGCGCTCCCATCGCCTTGCCGCCCGCGCCCGCGAGCGGGGCCGCCTCGCCCTGGAAATCGCGCCTGTCGAAGTGTCGGGGCGGAAGGGGCAGACGACACTCGTCGTGCACGACGAGCACATCCGCCCCGACACGACGCTGGAGAAGCTCGCCACCCTGCCCACCCGCTTCCGCGAGAAGGGCACCGTCACGGCAGGCAACGCGAGCGGCGTCAACGACGCGGCGGCGATGGTCGTGATGAGCACCTTCGGCACAGCGCAAGAGCGCGGCCTTCCCGTGCTGGGCCGCCTCGTCGCCTGGGGCGTGGCGGGCGTGGACCCCAACCGCATGGGCATCGGCCCTGTTCCCGCGACGCGCCTTGCTCTCCAACGGGCGGGCCTCTCGCTGGATGCCCTTGACGTCATCGAGGTCAACGAGGCGTTCGCCGGGCAGTACCTCGCGGTGGAGAAGGAGTTGGGGCTGAACCGCGACAGGGTCAACCTGAACGGCGGCGGCATCTCCCTCGGACATCCGTTGGGTGCGACAGGTGCCCGCGTGACGCTCTCCGCCCTGTACGAGTTGCGCGAGCAGGGCGGGCGCTACGGCCTCAGCACGATGTGCATCGGCGGCGGGCAGGGTATCGCGGCTATTCTGGAAGCGGCAGGGTAAGTCTATCTCTGACCTGTTGCCTGCACGACAGAGAGTACGCTACAATCTCGCTGTAGTTACCTGAGCGGCCAAAGGGGGATACAGATGTCAGACTCCTACATCACGAACAACCCTGAGATACTATCAGGCGAACCCATCATCGCGGGCACTCGGACGCCTGTACGCGCAATAGTTGAGCTATGGCAATTCGGCATTATGAGAGTGGAAGAGATTCCATTGCATCTCCCTCATCTGACGATTGCCCAGGTGATTGATGCGCTCAGTTACTACTTCCATCATCAGGAGGAGATTGACGAGTACATCGAACGGAATCGAGTACCGGAGCACCTGATTCATCCGAGTGTACGTCACCTGCTCCCTGAGGAATGAAGCTCTTTGCTACGCTGTACCTTGACGAAGATGTAGACCTTCTCATGGCAAAGCTGCTGTCGGCCCGGCGACTGGACGTGACAACCGCCCGTGATGAGGCCATGCTGGGCCGTTCCGACGAGGAGCAAGTTGCTCATGCAACCTCGTTAGGACGATGTATCCTGACGTTCAACCGAACCGATTTTGAAAGACTTCACGCAGGGTATGTCGCAACTGGCCCGACGCATTCTGGAATCCTGATTGCCACCCAGCGGCACAATGTTTACCATACGGCACAGCGCGTTGCAGCCCTGCTCGATTCGCTTACCGCCGACGAAATCGAAGGCCAACTGTTGTACGTCTGAAAGCAGTGCGTAATCTGACAGCCTGCCAAGTTTCGGCTGACTGGCTACTGCAAAATTATAACCGACATCGCTCCATTGAAGAGGCCGAGGTGTGTCACGGATGATGCGCCGGAGCCTCTTTTTTGCTGCGTGGGACGCAAGGTGAGGTATGGACAACGACTCCTCCTATGCTCGTACCGCGCGGCTCCCAGCAGGTGCTCGACATAGCAAATTTGCGTATGACGTTACGTGATACCTTATACTCCTGCACCAGAGAGGAGGTATCACCATGAAGCCGGAAGAGACCTACTACGCCAACGAGTTTGCGAGCCTCGCGGGCGTCACCAGGCGAACGCTGCATTATTACGACGAGGCGGGCCTGCTCAAACCGTCACTCTACACCGATGCCAATCACCGCCTCTACCAGCGCGAGGATTTGCTGCGCTTGCAGCAGATTCTCACGCTCAAACGGATGGGCTTCTCGCTGGCGGAGATTCGCAGGCTGTTGAGCAGCCCGGCCTACGATGTGCGGCAGTCGCTGCGTATCCAGAAGGAGGCGATTGAGCAGCAGATAAAGCAGTTACGGCAGGCGGCGCGTGCTCTGGAGCAGACGCTGGCGGCGCTTGAGTCCAGCGAACCGAGGGAATGGGACTGGGAGCAGGTCATCCACATCATTCAGGGCGTGGCGCTGGAGGACACCCGCAGATGGGTGGAGCGGTACTACACCGCCGAGCAGATGGTCCGGCTTGAGGAGCGGGCCAAAGGCATCTCGCGGGAGCAGATGGAGCAGTGGCAGCAGGAGTGGTCAGACCTCATCGCCGCCTTCAAGGCGAAACGGAACCTGCCGCCGG
>DASVVH010000583.1:0-5121 GCA_036386615.1 Ardenticatenaceae bacterium | reverse complement strand
ATTCCCGCTACGGGGCGAGGTCAGCCAGCTCCTCAAAGATGATGCCTGCCTCGTTGATGCGCTCTGCCGCCGCAAGCAAGCCCGGGGCGTCCACGTTGTCCAGGGCAGTGCGATAGCCTACCATCGCCTCGGCCATGAGTTGCGCGGCGTCCCTGAAACGGGCGTGGAAGCTCTGAAAGCTCGCGGGCACGGGTTGATAGTCCAGCACGCGGTTGGAAGTGGTCTGAATCTGCTCCGAGGACTCCGTGACCTGGCGAAGCCACTCCGCGTCCGAGAAGAGCGAGGGGTCCTCGCCCAGCGCGGTGTTCAGGTCTCCAAAGGTTGTCAGCGCGTTACCGTATTCCGCGAAGACCTCCGCGACAAACTCCTCATACGCCAGTTCGTTCGCGGCGTCGGGGTTCGCCGTGGCGGTGGCGACGGGTTCCCGCGTCGCTTTCTGCTGCGGCGTTGCAGTGGCCTCAACGGCCTCGGTTGGCTCAGGCTCAGGCGTCTCCGTTGGAGGCGCAGGGGTGCGAGTAGGCGCAGGCGTTCGCGTCGGCGCGCGGGTGCTCGTCGGCTCGGTCGTCTCGGTTGGTTCGGTGGTCGCTGTCGGCTCGGTGGTCGCGGTCGCCTCCTCTTCCGGCTCTGAGGTTGCGCTGGCGGCGGGCGCTGTCGCCTGCGCCGCTTCAGGCGGTGTCTGGGTGGCACCCTGCGACACCTGCGGCTGGGTGCCTCCGCCGCACGCCACGAGCACGAGCATGAGGACGAGAATCGGCACTATTGACTGCTTCATGGACTCTCCTTCACTAGAGACGCAGTGGCACCCATTTGCAACATTATGTCAATAAGGACCTACCTGTAGAGCGTTCTCAGGTAGGCTTTAGTAGGCCATAGTTCACATAAAGCGGCGTCAGTCGAAGGTCTCTTCGATGGGCGGGCCACCTTCGGGGTCCACGCTCCAGGTGCGCTCGACCACTTCGCCCGGCTCCCCAAGGATGCCCAGGTCCTCTCCATTGACATTAATGCGGACGCCGCCCGCGTTGCCAATGGTGATGTAGATTTGCTCGTTGCCGCGCCACTCGGCGGTCTCCCCGGCGGTCAGCACCCCATCGAAGATGAGGTCGGGGTTGTTGTCCGCCTGGAGGTAGATGTAGGAATCCTCAAGGAACTCGGCGCGAACGACGACACCCTGGAAGGTGTCGGCGGTGGCCTGGGCAACGGCGGTCTCGGTAGCGGCGATGGCCTCGGCGTCGGGCGTGGGGGTGCGCGGCGGGAGGGTGGCGGTGGGCACGGGGGTTGCGCCGCCCTCTTCGGGCGTGGGCGAGCGGAAGGGTTCGATGATGGTGGTGGTCGTGATGGTCTGAGTGACGACGACGGGCGTGTTCGTCATGGCGACATCGACGGTGGGCGAGACGATGGCGGTGATGGCCGGGCTGGGGGTTGGCCCGGCGATTCTGTTCGCGCTGGCGAGCAGGGTGTCCCGGAAGGACTGCGGCCCCCAGAGGTAGAAGGCGGCGAAGCCGAGGGCCAGCAGGATGGCGAGGGTAAAGAGAATCCTCCCCAGAGGGACGGGACTGGTTTGCAGGGGTTCGGCCAGGTAGCGCGAATCGCGGGCGGCGGAGCGGGGATTGGGCATGGTCTGGCTGGTAATGCCCAGCGACTCGAACATGGGCGCGGGGTCGAGGCCGAGGTAACGAGCATAATTGCCGAGGAAGCCGCGCAGGTGGGGGTCGCCCCGCACGAGGTCGAGTTCGTTGTTTTCAAGGTCTTCGAGCATTCGCACGCGAATTCGCGTGCGAGCCTCTACGTCGGCGAGGGTCAGGCCCTGTGCCTCGCGGGCTGCACGCAGGGTTGCACCAATATCGGTCATTCAGGGTTCCTTTGGGAGGGCCAACCGGGGGTCAGCATTTCGGGGAGTATAGGTAGGGGTGTGAGGTGGGTCAAGTCGGGTGTGACTGCCGGACTCAAGGATGAAGCCCGCATCGGGAGCCGAGGGGAGGGCGAGGAGGGCGAGAGAGTAGCCGGGCGGCACCAGACGTTAGCCTGAATGCCGCCCGAAGCCTAATACGGTCTAGACCGGGTAATCGCCCGGATTGGTCCAACGAATGTTGATGTCGCGGGTCGCTATGTTCTCCTGGGCAGTAACGACGTCGGCGATGGTCCTGTCACCGAAGGGGTGATTGAAGGGGTAGCCCATCTCGCGATTGTCGGGGTATTGGTTTTTGGAACCACAGAAGCTCATGGAACCGCAGCTCGTGCTGCCGACGTCGTCGAGGTTCCAATCCGTCGCCATGACGAAGAGGCGGAAGCGCTTGCCCTCGCCCGTGCCCCTGGGCAGCAGCAGGTTATAGGGCCAGCCGCAGTCGCAGTAGTTCGCCTCGACCTCGGATGCCGTCTGCGGATCGGAGCCACCAACGGGCGGCTGTTCGGCACTGGGCGGCTTCACACCGGGCTTGCGGATGACGGAGGAGAGGGCTGCCGGGCGGCAGATGACGGCTTTCTGGGCACCCGCAAGCTCGTACTCGAACTTGTCCATCTCTATCCACATGCGGCGGTCCTCCACGTTCTCTTCCGCCGCGAGGAAGAGCCGCAGGGTGGCTTTGGTGGGCTGGTCCTGCTGATTTTCGACGCGGATGAAGTAGACGAACTCTTCCTGGTCCAGATACCAAATCGTGTGGGACGGCTCGGGGTTCTGCGGATCTTCTCGTCCCGGTTCAATGTTGATGGTACGCTGGAGCATGGAGGTCTGGAGCTCATCGGTGGTGACGCCGCCGGAGAAGAACTCTTTGTCCCAGTTGTCGCCGCCGAAAGTTTGCTCACCGAACGCCTGCCATGTGCTTTGATCGGGGGGCAGGTCCTTCGCGAAGGCGAGGATAATGTCGGGGCTGCGGTTCGGCACGTCAAACTGAGCGAGACCAAGCGCGCGCTTGCGAATGCGGACAGGCGGCGCGTCGGAGAAGTCGTACGGTTCCAGGTTGTACTGCTGGAAGGTCTGCAAGAGGTCATCAATGTGTCTGTGCCAGCGGAAGAAGACGTGGTCGCGCACGGCCACGGTGGTATCCCCCATCACGCCTTGATGACTAGGATTCCCGCCCATGAAGGCGAACATATCGTGGCCGACGTTGTGATGATTACCGTAGTAGCTGTTGACGAGATTCTGATACCATGTGGCCAAGTCTCCGCTTGTATAGGGCACAGCCTCTATCGAGCCGATATCCGCCTCCTGCGTTGCACCGAGGTCGTTGATGCTTACGCGAAGGTGCCTGGGCTGCCCCTGGTGGTTGGTGCCGCCGAAGTAACCCGACTGGGCGGCCTCGAAGAGGTGATCGCCTCGCGCTTGCAGGGCCGCCACGGTGCTCTCCTGGATATCAGCCCACCTGCCTGGCGTGCGCGCCGTGTAATTACCTTGCGGACCTGTGAGATAGGGGCCAGGGTCGTAGCCCCAGGGATCAACATTGTTGGCGTAATATTGCCAAGCCGCGACGAGGTCCAGCCCGGCACAGAGGCGCTCAGTGTCGTAGCGGGCCATCATCTGCCGATGCATGTACAGGAAGAGTTCGCCCTGGCGGTCTTTTAGCTGGCCGCCGATTGGGTTGGCGGGCGAGGGGACGCCCAGAATGTCGTAGACGACGTGCCAGTGCTCGTGATGCTCGTTTATCTTGGGGTCTTCACGAAACCAGTTGAGCTTGAGTTCAGGATTGGTGGATGGAGTAGTGGTAGAGGCATCGCCGGTGGAGGTGTCGGGGGCTGACGTAGCGGCGGCTATCAACTCTTCATGGGGCACAGAGGGCAGGGCTTTCTCCGGCTCCCGCACCTCAAAGGGCCGGATGCGAAGCGCGGTGCCGTGTGGGTGGTGGGTCACGAAGACCTTAACGGCGAATTTGACCAGCTCGGGGTCCTCGGTGGCGAGTGCATTTTGTGCCTCGCCCAGGGCCTTCTCAACAGCATCCTCTGCCGTCTCGCCGGAGTTGGAGGCAGATTGCGCGATTTCCATGAGCCGCGCCGCCAGCATATTGGCACGCGCCACATGGTCGAGTCGGAAACTAGAAAAGCGCCGACCCAGAGGGGTAGTAGGTGCCGTCTCGGCGGACGTGGCCCCCCGTTGCGGCGGAGCAGTCGTGGGTTTGTGGCTGAGAATGCTGTCAAGTTGAGTCTGAATGTCTGTGGTTTCGGCCATACTTGTCCATCCTATCTTGTCAACGGAAGTCAGGGGTTGAGGAGCAGAAGGGCGCGTCACCGAAGAGGACGCACGGAAACGACCAGACGAAGGACGACAGGGATTCTAATCCAGCAGCACCTCGCTTTCTTGAATAGAGCGGTAGCGGGAAGGGGTCAGGGAGCCCGGAGGAACGACAAGAGGCACAGGTAGGGGAACCCGTGCAGATGGAGACAAAATGTGGCGATCATACAAGCTTCTCGACATAGAACGAGCCTACGCAGCCACAAGGAACAGGTGCCATAGTATGGCACTACGAGTAGGGCACTGCCAGGGACGCGACGAGCCACCCTCAACAGAGGGTGGTGCGAAGCAAAAGAGCAACCGATTGGGGAGCGAAGGAGGAGAAAGTGACTCGGCTGGTTAGATATGAGGGGAGCCGGAGAGCCTGAGGCGCGAGGCTCTGTCAAAAGGTAGTGTAAGGTATCTCTTAGTCACTGTCAACCCTCTCTCTAGCTTGCAGTTACCCACTTTAGCGTAGACCAACCTTCGAGATAGAAAACGAGGTGGTTGAGCAGCGGTGACAGGCAAATGACTGAAGGTCGCTTCGCAGATTCGCTTCGCTCAGGATGACATGTGGGGAACGTGCTCGTTCTTGAGAGCGATAAGCGTGCCTACTTCTAACTGGGTAACTGCAAGTCTCTCTAGTCTCGGTTTATGTCAGGCTGCGACAACATCTATCACCTCCATATTGGCATTTGTTGGCTTTGTTTCACGTAGCGCGAGCGGAACACGCTTGCCCAAACTGCCGCCATCCGCCTCACCCCTCCGGCTCCCCAAATTGAACACAGCCCGCGCTCTACGGCAGATGAGGTTTGGTTGTGGCAAGCGATATGCTATACTGGAACGTTGTGCTTTCGACTACGCTCTCTTTGAGCTACCCACGGATTTCATGATTAAGAGTCACCAACTCCGAACCCAACTCG
>DASVVH010000582.1:0-7273 GCA_036386615.1 Ardenticatenaceae bacterium | reverse complement strand
GTCCAGTCCCCGAAGCGATGCGCCAGCGCCTTAACGAGATGTACCCCGAACTGGGGGAGTATCTCGCTGACCATCTTCAGGGCGCACTGCCCACTATCTCCCTCGTCAGCCAGACGGCGCTCATGACGGCGTTCATCAACGACGTGGCCGCCGACATGGTCTTCGCCCAGCAGGTCTACGGCTATGGCGTGGAGGGGGACGCGCTGATTGGTATCAGCACCTCCGGCAACTCCGGTAACGTCCTGCACGCGCTGCGCGTGGCCCGCGCCAAGGGCGTTCGCACCATCGGCATCACGGGGCAGAGCGGCGGCGCGATGCTCGACCTCTGCGACGTGACGCTGCGCGTGCCCTTCCGCGACACGACGGACGTGCAGGAGCGCCACCTCGCCATCTATCACACGCTCTGCGCGATGCTCGAAGCGAGGTTCTTCCCGGCATGAGCACGCTGGCAGGGTTCGACATTGGCGGGACGAAGTGCGCGGTGGTGCTGGGCCGCCTCGCCGGAGAGGGCGTGGAGTTGATTGGCAAGCGTAGCTTTCCCACGCCCGCGCCTCCTGACGCGGCGATGCAGCAACTGATGGACACCCTGGAAGAGATGCTGCGCGAGCACGCGGTGGAGGATTTGGGGGCCATCGGCATCAGTTGCGGCGGGCCGCTGGACAGCAGGCGCGGGCTGGTGCTCTCGCCGCCGAACCTGCCGGGCTGGGTGAACATGGACGTAGTAACGCCCACGCGGGAACGGTTCGGCGTGCCTGCGAGCCTCCAGAACGACGCGAACGCTGGCGCGCTGGCGGAGTGGTTGTGGGGCGCGGGGCGCGGCTTCGACAATATCATTTTCCTGACGATGGGGACGGGCATGGGCGCGGGCCTCATCCTCAACGGCCAGCTTTACGCGGGGACCAGCGACATGGGCGGCGAGGTGGGGCACATTCGCCTCTCCGAAGATGGCCCGGTTGGTTTCGGCAAGGCGGGGTCGTTCGAGGGGTGGTGCAGTGGCGGCGGCATCGCGCGGCTGGCGCAGGCAAAAGCCGAGGCAGCGCTGGCCGAGGGTCGCCCACCGCTCTACTGCCCGTCGCTCGAAGACCTGCCCAACGTCACGGCGGAGAGTGTAGCCGCCGCCGCGCACGAGGGTGACATCCTGGCGCTGGAAGTGTGGGAGACAGTGGCGCACTATCTTGGGCGCGGCCTCGCCACGCTGGTAGACGTTCTGAACCCGCAGCGCGTCATCATTGGCAGCATCTACGGGCGGCAGCGCGACCTCCTCGAGCCTGTCGCCATGCGCGTGCTTCAAGAGGAGGCGATTCCGTACTCCCTGGAAGTGTGCGAGGTGGTGCCTGCCGGATTGGGCGAGCGCATCGGCGACCTCGCCAGCCTCTCCATCGCCCTGCATACCCTCAACCGGAAGCGCTAAGGTTGAGGGTAAATGAGCGAAAAGGAACCAAATAGTCGGCTTTGAGCCGACTTGAGCTTTTTGCCTGGGGTTCATGAAGATTGAGAATTGAATCGGGTAATCGCGTGCAGGCGCGGCGCACGCCAGGGGTTGAAACCCCAGGCTGATAGCTCAAGTACGCTAAAGCGCACTGCAACGGCCTTCTGCCCGATTATTTTGTCAACGCTCATGAACCTCAGGCGCGCGATAACGAAACCTTCACCGCACGACCCAACAGGAGCCGATAGCGACTATGCTGTTTTTCCCCCTGCAAAAGATTGGCAAACTCCTCCCCGAAATTCAGGAGGCGATTCGCCGCGAGGTTCATCCCATCCGCCACTTCAGGTTCATCGAGCAGGACATCGAGGAGGCGGCGCGGCCCGGTTTCGACGATAGCGGCTGGGCCGAGTTCACCGTTCCGGGCCACTGGGGCGGCTATGACGTGGAGGCGTGGTTCAGGACGACCATAGAGATTCCGCAGCACCTGCGCGACAGGCGGCTGGCGCTGCGCTTCCTGGTCGGCCCGCGCGACGGAGGCCACTCGACGGCGGAGACGATGCTGTTCGTGAACGGCGAGCCGCTACAGGGGATTGACATCTGGCACGAGGAGGCGTGGCTGCCGCCGGAGGTCGTTGAGCAGGGCAGGGTTTCCATCGCCCTGCACGCGTGGAGTGGCGTGCTGGGCGTGCCGGAGCGCCGCCAGTTCAAGCTCGCGCAGCTCGTCTGGATTGACGAGGCGGCGGAACGTTTCTTCTTCCTGGCCGATACGCTGCGGCAGGCTGTCAAGGAGATGGACGAGGACGACCTGCGCCGCGTGCGGCTGCTCGATTGCCTGAACCAATCATTTCAGTACATTGATTTCACGCAGACGAACTCCGAAGGCTTCTACAATTCGCTGGCCGAGGCTGAGCGCTTTCTGAGCGCGGCGGTGGAGGAGATGGCGCGGCTCGAAGAGATGAAGCCGACAGTCGTGGGCATCGGCCACGCGCACATTGACATGGCCTGGCTGTGGCGGCTCTCGCACAGCCGGGACAAGGCGGGCCGCACCTTCGCCACCGCGCTACACCTCATGCGCCAGTACCCCGACTACCGCTTCATTCACTCCTCGCCGCAGTTGTACAAGTTCTTGCAGCAGGATTACCCCTCGATTTTCGAGCGCGTGAAGGAGCGTGTTGCCTCCGGCGAGTGGGAAATCACTGGCGCGATGTGGATTGAATCGGATACCAACCTCGTGTCGGGCGAATCCCTCATCCGGCAGTTCCTCTTCGGCAAGCGCTACATCCGGCAGGAGTTCGGCGTCGAGAGCTACCTGCTCTGGCTCCCCGACGTCTTCGGCTATTCGTGGGCGCTGCCGCAGATTATCAGGAAGTGCGGCGTGAAATACTTCCTGACCAGCAAGATTAGCTGGAACCAGTTCAACCGCTTCCCTCACGATACCTTCATGTGGCGCGGCATTGACGGAACGGAGGTGCTGACCCACTTCGTGACGACGCCGGAGCAGAGTTCGACCATCTACACCTACAACGGCACGCTCTCGCCGGGAGATGTGACAGGCATTTGGGAGAACTACCGCCAGAAAGAGGTGAACGACGAACTGCTCCTGCTCTTCGGCTGGGGCGACGGCGGCGGCGGGCCGACGCAGCAGATGCTGGAATACGCCCGCGCGATGAAGAACCTGCCGGGCATCCCGCGCGTGACGATGGGCAGGTCCGAACCCTACTTCGAGCGGCTTGCCGAGCGCGTGGCCGACGAGGAGTTGCCCCTGTGGGACGGGGAACTCTACCTGGAATATCACCGGGGCACCTACACCTCGCAGGCCCAAGTCAAAAAGGCGAACCGCAAGTCCGAAATCCTCTACCATGACGCGGAGTGGTTGAGCGCCCTGGCGGAGATGTTGGCAGGCGCGCCCTACCCACGCGAGCGGCTGAACGAGGGCTGGGAGATGATTCTTCTCAACCAGTTCCACGATATCCTGCCCGGCTCCTCCATCCGCGAGGTCTACGAGGACACGGAGAAGGAGTACCAGCAGATTTCCGGCATCGGCGCGGCGGCGCTTGAGCAGGCGCAATCGGCCCTGCTTGGCCGGATTGCCGCCGACGAACCGGGCGTGGTCGTCTTCAACTCTCTGCCCTGGACGCGGGATGGGCTGGTCGCGCTCCCCTCTTCGGAAGCAACAGCGAACCGAACCCCAGCCTCGCAGATTGTCGAAGAGGATGGACAGCGCAAAGTTCTCCGCCGCGTCCGGCAGGTTCCCTCTCTGGGTTACGCGACCTATCCTCTAACGGGGCAGGAGAGCAACGAGCCGGAATCCCTCGTCGTCACGCCTACGAGGCTGGAAAACCCCTTCTACCGCCTAACGCTTAACGAGCAGGGGCAAATCACCTCGCTCTTCGACAAGCGCCGCGAGCGCGAGGTGCTGGCGGAGGGCGCGCGGGGTAACGTTTTCCAGGCGTTTGAAGACAAACCGATGGCCTTTGATGCGTGGGACATTGACCTCTACTACCAGGAAAAGATGAAGGAGGTCAACGACCTCGTGGGCGCGTGGGTCGAGGAGACAGGGCCACTACGCGGCGTGCTGCGCCTCCAATGGCGCTTCTACGACTCCACCATCACCCAATGGCTGACGCTCTACGCGCACTCGCCACGCATAGATTTCCGCACGGAGATAGACTGGCACGAGAAGCAGGTGCTGCTCAAGGTCGCCTTTCCCGTCGCGGTGCGCTCCACCCGCGCAACGTATGAGATTCAGTTCGGCAGCATCGAGCGCCCGACGCACTGGAACACTAGTTGGGACTATGCCCGCTTTGAGGTACCCGGCCAGAAGTGGGCGGACCTTTCCGAAGGCAACTACGGCGTCGCCCTCCTGAACGACTGCAAGTACGGGCACGACATCAAGAACAACGTCATGCGGCTGACGCTGCTCAAATCGGCCATCCGGCCCGATGCCGAGGCGGACAGGGGGCTGCACCGCTTCACCTACAGCCTCCTGCCCCACGAGGGCGGCTGGCAGGAGGGCGGCGTCGTGCAGGAAGCCTACGCTCTCAACTACCCGCTCCATGCCCGCGAGATTCCGGCCCAGCCCAACGGCACCCTGCCCGCGCGCTACGCCTTTGCAACCGTGCCGGACGAGGTGATTCTGGAGACCGTCAAGAAGGCGGAAGACGAGGACGCCTACATTGTTCGCGTCTACGAGTGGAGGCAGGCGCGGCACAACGGGGTCACGCTCCGCTTCGCGCAACCCATCCGCCGCGCCGCCGAGTGCAACATGATAGAGGAAGAGGAGCGCCCGGTAGACTACGAGGGCGACCACCTCACCTTCCCCATCACGCCCTACGAGGTCAAGACGTTCAAGGTGTGGTTCTAATGGTGTTTGCAAGGCTCATTTCGAGGCGGAGAGCAGAGGTTGAAACGGTGTTATGACAACCAAAGCCAACAAATGCCAACATTAGAGAGCGATAATGTTGGCATTGTTTGACATAAAGTGAGGAAATTCGGGCGTGTGCCATAGCCGCGCCGTGTTTACATAACTGTTGCGTTGCCAAATTGTCAATAGGGGTGGGGAAGGTGAGTTCCTCCTTCCTTCGCCTTCAATCCTTCAAAGGAGGCATCATGCCTGCTCCCATCGCACTTCAACTCTACACGCTGCGCGAGGCCCTGGCCCAGGACTTCGAGGGCGTCATCCGACAGGTCGCCAGCATCGGCTACGCGGGCGTGGAGCCAGCGGGCTTTCACGGCAACACGCCGCAGGCTGCCAAACAACTCTTCGATGAACTAGGGCTGGCCGTGCCCGCCGCCCACCTCGACCTTCCGATAGGTGAGCGCCGCGATGAAATTCTGGACACCGCGCAGACGCTCGGTGCCCGTTACATCGTCAACGGCGGGCTGGGGCCGAAACGCTTCGCAACGGTAGACCTGATAAAAGAGGTCTGCGAGCAGTTCAACGAGGCGAGCGCCGCCGCGACCTCAAGGGGGATGCGCTTCGCCGTTCACAACCACTGGTGGGAATTCGAGCCTGTCGAGGGGCAGTATCCCTATCAACTCATGATGGAACTGCTGGACCCGAACGTCGTCTGGGAAGTAGACACCTACTGGGTGAAGACGGCGGGGCCTGACCCGGTGACGGTGCTCGGCGAGTTGGGCGCGCGTGCCCCACTCCTTCACATCAAGGATGGCCCGGCGGTGCAGAGCGAGCCGATGGTCGCGGCGGGGCAGGGAACGCTGGACATTCCCGCCATCGTCAGGGCCGGGGAAGCACACACCGAATGGCTGATTGTGGAGCTTGATAGATGCGCGACGGATATGCTAGAGGCTGTCGCACAGAGTTACCGATATCTGGCAGAAGAGGGGTTGGGACGTGGAACGCAGGGTTAAAGTCGGCTTCATCGGCGCGGGCAACATCAGCGAGCAATACCTGAAGGCCAGCCGCACCTTCCCCATCCTGGACGTAGTAGGCATCGCGGACCTCGTTCGCAGCCGGGCCGAGGAGCGGGCCGAGGCGTTCGACCTCCGCCCCTACACGCCCGACGAGATGCTGGCCGACCCGGATATCGAAATCGTCGTCAACCTCACCATTCCGGCGGCGCATGGCACGGTGAACCTTGCCGTCATCGAGGCGGGCAAGCACGTCTACAGCGAGAAGCCGCTAGCCATCACCCGCGAGGAGGGGCGGCGCACCCTCGACGCCGCGCGCGAGCGGAACCTGCTCGTCGGCTGCGCGCCTGACACCTTTCTCGGCGGCGGGCTGCAAACCTGCCGCAAGCTGATAGACGACGGCTGGATTGGCGAGCCTGTCGCGGCGACTGCTTTCATGACTGGTCGCGGACCGGAGTCGTGGCACCCCGACCCCGTGTTCTTCTACCAGCCAGGGGCCGGGCCGATGTTCGACATGGGGCCGTACTACCTGACGACGCTCATCCACCTGCTTGGCCCGGTGCGGCGCGTCACTGGCTGCACCCGCCGCTCGTTCGAGGAGCGTATTGCCACGACCCCGACCCGCTACGGCGAGCGAATCCCCGTCTCCGTTACCACTCACGTCGCGGGGCTGCTCGACTTCGTGAGTGGACCAATCGCCACCATCATCACCAGCTTTGACGTGTGGCACGCCAACCTGCCGCGCATCGAAATCTACGGCTCCGAGGGTACCCTGAGCGTGCCGGACCCGAATATCTTCCGCGGTCCTGTGCGCCTGCGCCGCGCCGGGGCCGAGGAGTGGAGCGAGATACCCCTGACGCACTACGTGCCCATCGGCAGGTCCATCGGCGTCGCGGACATGGCCTCCGCCCTGCTTTCCGGGCGGCAGCCCCGCGCCAGTGGCGACCTCGCCTACCACGTCCTCGACCTGATGCACGCTTTCGATGAGTCGTCGGAATCAGGCCGCCATATTGAGATAGAGAGCCAGTGCGAGCGCCCCGCGCCCCTGCCTCCCGGCCTCCTCCCCGGCACCCTCAGCATCTCCTAGTGCCACTTGGCCCGGACATAAAGTAAGACCCACCCGGAAGTTGTCTGGGTGGGTCTGGTCAAACGGTCGCGGCGGGCGAGGCAGTAGTCCGAGCACTCGGCTCAGGAGAGGTCGGTGCTCAGGTTAAGCCGGAATGAGATCGTTGAGAACTGGATGTGTAAGGTCAATAAGGAGGTCGTGCCATGCCTGCTTCGGCGAGTCGCCCTGAAGTGCCACAATGAGTGCTCCGATCTCAGCAGGGTTCTGGAGCGCCCGTGCCAGCGCCTCTACGTAGAACGTCGCCTTTGCCGCCGCACTCCCCTCACCATCCTTCATGGCTCGTTTGGAGAGGGGTGGCCGCGCGAGGGCAATCAGGGTGTCATGCCATCTCTGCTTCGGCGAGTCGC
>DASVVH010000581.1:0-7632 GCA_036386615.1 Ardenticatenaceae bacterium | reverse complement strand
CCTCCCGGGCGCCCGCTGTCGAAGCGCCGGTCGCCGCGCCACGTGGTGTGCACCACCGCGACGTTCTTCGCCGGCGCGCCGGCGGGATTGGCGCCGCTGGGCGAGGCGCTCACTTCTCGATCGGGGCGCGCACCGCGTTCCCCCACTCGGTCCAGCTCCCGTCGTAGTTCCGCACCCGGTCGTAGCCGAGCAGGTAGGTGAGCACGAACCAGGTGTGGCTGGAACGCTCACCGATGCGGCAGTAGGCGATGGTGTCGGCGCTGGCGCTGAGTCCCTTCTCCTGCTCGTAGATGGCGCGCAGCTCGTCGGCGCTCTTGAAGGTGCCGTCGGGGTTCGCGGCGCGTGCCCAGGGGATGTTCTGCGCGCCGGGGATGTGGCCGCCGCGCATCGCGCCCTCCTGTGGGTAGTCGGGCATGTGCAGCTTCTCGCCGGAGTATTCCTGCGGGGAGCGCACGTCTACCAGTTGGCCGTCCTTCTCAACATGCTTGAGCACATCCTCGCGGAAGGCGCGGATGCGGCTGTCGTCGCGCTTCTTTGCGGTGTACTGGGTCGGCGCGACCTGCGGCACGTCGCGGGTAAGCTCGCGGCCCTCCTCGACCCACTTCTGCCGCCCGCCGTCCATGACTTTGGCGTTGGTGTGGCCGAAGAGTTGGAAGACCCAGAAGGCATAGGTGGCCCACCAGTTGTTCTTGTCGCCGTAGAAGACGACTGTGGTTTCGGGGGTGATGCCGAGGCGGCTTGCGAGGGCCTCAAAGTTTTCTTTGCTGATGTAATCGCGGCGGAGGGCGTCGTTCAGGTCGTCGTGCCAGTCAATCTTCAGCGCGCCGGGAACGTGGCCCAGGTCGTAGAGCAGCACGTCCTCGTTGCTTTCGAGCAGGCGGACGTTGGAGTCGTTGGCGTGCTCGGCGACCCAATCGGTGCTCACGAGGGCATCTGGGTTGGCGTAGCCACGCGCTTCGATTGATTGGGTTTGAACTTGAGTTGTATCGGCCATCTGTAGCTCTCCTATGACTTTCGGATTTGGGCTGTCGGTCTACGGCGATAGGACAACAAAAAACCAACGGTGTGTGCAACAGGAATTTCCCTGCCCCTTTGTAGGGAACGCCCAGCGCTGGACGCCTCTTTATGATTGAGGGTCGTCTTCGCGGGAGCGTTTGCCGCCGTTGGTTGTGCAGTCGAGAAGTTGGCTCGTGCCAAATCAGCGAGGGCTAGCGCTCCCGCCTACAACACAAGCAAGCCTGCATGGCATTCAACGTTCTCATGGTTATAGTTTGGCGCTTTTCGTGACGTTTGTCAAGTCCCTATTTTGCGCCGGAGGGCCAGATGAAGATTGGAGAGGCGAGGCGGACCTTTGCGAGCGAAAACAGGTGGAGATGCCACGTTATGTGAAGCAAGGCCAGTAAATGCCAGTATCGGAGGGCGATACGAGGCCAGTACTGGCCGCAGGTATGTTAGCGCCAACTATACAATTAACTTACAAGCCTTGCGAGACCAGACTCTCTATCCACTCCTGGTGCTCACGGAAGTGGTTTGCTGAGTTGCTGTAAATCATGCCGATGACGGGGCGCTCGTCGCGCTCTCCCGACGCTTCAGGCTCAAAGTCACTATTGGCCCTGTAGAGACCATCTTCGCTCATGGGTTGAAGCAGGCTCAGGAGTTGGCTATGTACGTCTCGGAACTCGGCCAGTGCTTCAGAAAGGGGTATATCCTTTCGCTGCTCCTGTATGGCCGCATTCTGCGCGTCCTCGTCACCTGAATCATAAAGCTGCTTGTCTATACCAAGCCCTTCATGGCGCGGCCTGCCCTGCAAAAACACGACAACTGAGCGTTCCCAAGCCGCTATGTGGACGAGGTGGTCTTTCACGGCCCAGCCCTGCGCGTCTCGAATCTCTGTCATCTGTTCCGGCGTGAGCTTATCAAGCGCCTCGTTGAGCTTCATCCAGGCAGCTTCAATCTCGCTCAACAGAACCGCCTTGCTGTATGGTCTCTCCGTCATAGCCATGTCGCCCTCCTCATGTTCCGCTGATTCACGGTATGCGCTGGTTGCACCCCATTGTTGCAGGGATTCTATCAGCAAATCCATTCTAATGGCAAAAGGGGCATTGTTCCGCAGAAGGGAGATTCGAGAATGGCTACTGCCGACCACGATAGACAGCCGTCCTTAACTCGACCGCGTAGGGAGCCAGTTCCGGCATATCCATCTGCTCTGCTATGTCAATTGCCCGTTCAACGTCGTAGGGCAATCTTATAAGCTGAATGGAGAAGGACGCGACAGTTTCGCTATCGAGTACGCCTTCCAGAATGGCGTAGGTCGCGCTAGGTTCATCGAGCGCGTTGCCCACGCTGCCCGCGTTGAAAAGGGTCTTGTTGTCGAGATAGAGGGGACGGATAAAGGCGGCGTGCAGGTCTCCGTAGCCCACGACATCCGGCTCTGCCTGTTCGTAGCCCGTAAACTCCGTGTTGGCGAACATCGCCAGATGAGTTTCATACGGAGCATCGGAGTAAACACGGAGGTGAACACTCGTCTGCGAGGCGTGGAAGAGGCGAACGCGGCGTCCACTCATCCTGAAATCCCAGGTGTTCGGGAGTTGCCGGAGATAGTCCAGGCGCTCGGCCCCAAGCTGTTCCTGATGCCAGCGCAGGGTCGGGTTGCCGGTTTCCTCCACCATGAACTCATCCCAATTCCCGCGAATCACCACATCACACCGCTCGCGGCAGATATCCGTTGCAAGTGCCGATTGTGGCCCTTTACCTGCCAGGTCTCCCAGACAGTAGACGCGGGCGACATCACGAGCATGAATGTCGGCCAGTACGGCTTCCAAAGCGGGGACGTTGCCATGAATATCGGAAATAACGGCTACTTTATCCAAGAGGCAAGCCCTATTTGTAACGAGTACACAAGGTTGGTATACAGGTTGTCCCAAGCATGAAGGGAGGGCGAAACGTGCTAACGCTCAACGATAGGCATGTTGCTGGGTGGATCCTTCACTTCGTTCAGGATGACATGGCTGTGGCTAACTGGTACGCGACCTACCACTGCGTGCTATGCTGTGTGCTAACCTCATGAAACTGTACAGCAAGTCCTACTCAGTTTCGTCCAGGTTCAGCCAGCGTAGGTCTTCCTCGGTCAAATGGATTTCCAGGGCGGGCCAGGATGTGCGCGTCTCGGCGAGGGTGCGCGGGCCGATGAGGGGGAAGGCGGGGAAGGGCTGGCAGAGCACGTAGGCGAGGGCGATGTTGATGGGCAGCACGCCGCGCTGCCGGGCCATCTCCTCCACGCGGGCGAGGCGCTTGAAATTGTCGTCACTGTACCAGCAGCGCGCGAGTTCGGGGTCCGAGTGGTCGTTGGGGCGGGCGCGGCCCGCGAAGAAGCCGCGCGCCTGCGAGGACCAGGGCATGAGGGGCATCTGCGTTCGGGTGAACCAGGCCCGCGATTCCGGGTCGGACGCGGCAATAGAGCCTTCCCAGATGGGTTCGACCATCCGCGCGAGGCTGAAGTTGTTGCTCATCGCTACGAAGCCGTCGAGTCCGCGCGCCCGCGCGTAATCATTCGCCTCCTCCACGCGCGCGATGCTCCAGTTGGACGCGCCGAAGGCGTGAACGCGCCCGGCGCGCTTGTGCTCGTTCAGCACGTCAACGAACTCGCCCACCGGAATGGCCGGGTTGTCGCGGTGGAGCATGTAGAGGTCAACGTAATCGCTCTGGAGCCTGTCGAGGCTGATTAGCAGTTGCGCGGTCAGGTTTTCGGGGTCGCAGAAGGGGGTGTGCGCGCCCTTGTCGAGGATGACGACCTCCTCACGCACGCCACGATTCTTCATCCAGTGGCCCAGCAGCTTTTCGGCGTTGCCACTCCGGTATTGGTGCGCGGTGTCGAAGACGGTGCCGCCGCGCTCGAAGAAGTCATCGAACATGACGGCGGCGTGGGGCATCGTCTCCTGGTTGTCAACCCCCAGAACGACGTGGGAGAGGCGCTTGCCGATGCCCGGCAACTCGCCGTATTGCATGGTCGAGGCGGGCTGGACTTCAAGGGGACGGCCATGAACGGGGCGCGTGTTGGCGGTGGGCTGCTCGGCGTCATAGACGAGGCCAATCGCCCGACGCCAGAGGTCGAGCGTCCGCATGTTGCCGAGCGAGTCATCCCAGGTCATGCAGGGGGGTGCTGCCTCCTGCGCCGGGAGGGCGCGGGCTACGGCATCGGCCTCAATCGCGTAGAGATCGGCACCTTCTTCAACGCGGATTTCCTGGGGCTGCTCGCTCTGACGCTGCACGACGATGGTCGAGACGCCCGCCTGCCGACCCGGAATCCAGGGCTGAGGCACGAAGATGTTGCCCTCGCTGCCCCAGACCCAGAGGCCGTTTTCGCGGTTGAGTTGCACGCCCGTGCTGAGTTGCGCCAGGATGTCGCCGGGGAAGCGCAGCGTCGCTACCGCGTACTCGTCCACGCGGCTGACGGGGCCGATGTGCCCCGCGCCCGTGACCTCTAGCGGCTCCGCGAAGTCTTTGCCCGTCGCGGCCCCGGCAACCAGCCGCGCCATCGAGGCGCAGTAGCAGCCCACATCGAGGATGCCGCCGCCGCCTAGCGCCTGATTGAAGAGGCGGCTCTGCGGGTTGAAGCCAGCGTGAAAGCTGAAGGCAGCCTCGATCAAGCGAACCTCGCCGATGGTGCCCGCGCGGATGAGTTCCACCAGCTTCGCCGTCTGCGGGTGGCAGCGATACATGAAGGCTTCCATCAGGAAGACGCCGTTGCGCTGGGCCGCCTCGACTATAGCCATCGCCTCGGCGTGGTTGAGCGCTAGCGGCTTCTCGCAGAGGATGTGCTTGCCCGCGTCGGCGGCGCGAATCGCCCACTCCGCGTGAAAGGGGTGCGGGGTGGCGATGTAGACGGCATCAACTTCGTCGTCGGCCAGCAGCGCGGCGTAGCTGCCGTGACAGTGCTCTAGCTCAAGCTTGAATTCCGCCCCAAAGCGCTGGGCCGATTCCAGGGTACGGCTGCCGACGGCGACGAGCGTTCCCGTCGCCGATTTCGACAGGCCGCGAGCAAAGACGCGGGCGATGCCACCCGCGCCGATGATACCCCAGCGTAGCGTTGTATCCACAGGTGTTTGCAAGGTGGCTGACCTACCAGCCGCCCGCGCCGAAGCCGAGGAGGCCGGGGTCTTCCATCATGGAGGGGTCCCACTGCTTGGCGAGGACTTCCACGTCGGCCTTCCAACCGGGGGCCACCTGCTCGCTCTTCTCGATAACCTGCTGCACCATCCAGGGAGCGTAGGGGCAGAAGGGGGTGGTGAGCAGCATATCCACGTCCACGACCTTCTCATCAGGCAGGAAGTTGACCATCTCGATGAGGCCGAGGGCAATCACATCGAGGCCGATTTCGGGGTCGACCACCTGCTTCAGCGACTCGCGCACGGCCTCCTCGGTCGGCATCTCGCCCGCCTCGACGCGGCGGATGGACTCGTTAAGCAACTCGGTGTTGACGTTGTCGTTCTTCTGGCTGTAGTCTAGCACGGTTGTGCTCCTTTCGGAATGGTAGCTATCGAATGGTAGCTATGGTTACAGTCGTTGCAAGGTGCTTGCCACGCCTCAGGGGAGTTCGACCTGCACCTCGTCACCGACGACGCGAACGGCGTAGGTATTCACGGGCAGGATGGCGGGCAGGGTCAGCGCCTTGCCCGTTCGCACGTCGAAGAGGGCACCGTGACGTGGGCACTCGATGCGCGCGTCGTCCAGATCACAATCACCCAGAGGGCCACCGTCGTGGGTGCAGATGTTGTCAATCGCGTAGAAGCCTTCGCCCTCAACGTGGGCCAGAGCAATGGAAAGGTCGTCGTCAACGTCTATGGTAATCGCGGTGCCGGGCGGGATGCGGCTTGCCCTTGCTACGTAAGTGAATTCTGCCATATCGGTCCAAATTCCTCTCGATTTATGAATACAGGTCGTCGTCTTCGCCCAGGTCGTGGATGCCGTAGGCCCCGACCTTGAGCGCCTTCAGGCCGAGGAGCGCGCACTTGACGCGGGCAGGCCCAAGCGGGATGCCCAGCGCGTCAAGAATCTCGTCCTTGGAGATGTGCCGCACCTCTTCGAGCGTTTTGCCCTCGACCATCTCCGTCAGCATGGAGGCGGCGACCTGACTGATGGAGCAGCCCTGCCCGTCGAAGCGGACCCGCGTCACGCGCCCATCGTCCACCTGCATCTCGATGCGAATTACGTCGCCGCAGGTGGGGTTCTTTTCCTGATGCGAGATGGTAGGGTTCTCCAGCCTGCCCCGGTTGCGGGGGTTGCGGTAGTATTCCAGAATCGTCTCGCGTGCAAGGTCGTCCATCGTATTCCTCTCGCTACAGGGCGTAGAGCTTCTGCGATTTTCGCAGCCCATCGGCCAGAGCGTCTACCTCCCACGTTTCGCTGTAGAGGTAGAAACTCGCGCGGGCGGAGGCGGGAATGCCGAAGCGGTCATGGATGGGCTGGGCGCAGTGGTGCCCCGCGCGGATAGCGATGCCCTCCCGGTCGAGCACGTCCGCGATGTCGTGAGGGTGAACGCCATCGAGCGTGAAGGAGACGACGCCGCCTTTCTTCGCAGCATCTCGCGGGCCAAGGAACTGGATACCCGGCATCTCGCTCAGTGCCTCCATCGCGTAGGTCGTCAACTCGCGCTCGTGCTGGCGGACGTTCTCCATGCCCAGGTCACTCAGAAAGTCTATCGCCGCGCCGAGGCCAATCGCCTCAGCAATCGCGGGGGTGCCCGCCTCGAACTTGTGAGGGAGGTCGGCCCAGGTCGAGCCGTTGTCCAGCGTCACGGTGCCAATCATGTCGCCGCCACCGAGGAAAGGCGGCATCGCTTCCAGCAACTCGCGCCGCCCCCAGAAGATGCCGATGCCCGTTGGGCCGCACAGTTTGTGCCCACTGAAGGAGAGAAAGTCGCAATCGAGCGCCTGAACGTCTATCGGTAGGTGTGGCACGCTCTGCGCGCCGTCCAGGTGGACGAGCGCGCAGACGCCATGCGCCCGCGCAATCAACTCCTCCACCGGGTTGATGGTGCCGAGGGCGTTGCTCATGTGGACGAAGGAGAAGAGCTTGACCTTATCGTCCAGCAGCCGGTCCAGCGCCTCCATCTCCAACTCGCCGCCGTCCGTAATAGGGACGTAGCGCAGCTCGAAGCCAAGCTGCGCCTGCAACAGTTGCCAAGGCACGATGTTGGAGTGGTGCTCCATGCCCGTGATGAGTACGGCATCATCCGGCGTGAGGTTGGCGCGGCCCCAGGCATTGGCGAGAAGGTTGATGCTCTCGGTGGTGTTGCGCGTGTAGATAATCTCGCGGATGGAGCGCGCGTTGATGAAGCGGGCCACCTTGCGGCGCACGCCCTCGTAGGCAGTGGTTGCCTCCTCGGAGAGCGTGTGGATGCCGCGATGGACGTTGGCGTTATACTCGCGGTAATAGCGGTTCATCGCCTCGATGACGGCGAGCGGCTTCTGCGAGGAGGCGGCGCTGTCCAGGTAAATCAGGGGCTTGCCATGCACCTGACGCTGGAAGATGGGGAACTGCTCTCGGATGGTCTGCGTGTCGTACATGGAACTACCTCACGAAGCGTCTCACTTGCTGGGAATGAGGGCAATGAGACCGCGCAGTGCTCTGTTG